>NZ_JBNYXZ010000017.1:0-142983 GCF_051380935.1 Janthinobacterium algoris
ACCAGCTTTACTGCTTCTTCTCGAAGCTCTGGCGTGTATGTTGTTGAGCGTTTCATATGTTCTCCAGTTGGTGAAGTTTGCCAAACAAGAGTGTCCGAAAAAGTCAGGGTACCTCAGAGGTCGCCGAGCTCGACTTGCTTGATCCGCAGGCCATCGACAGCTTTGCCGCCGCCTTTCTTGCCACCGGCCGAGCCCTGCACGTGCTGGTCAACGGCGCCGGCATCATGGCCACACCCCTGCTGCGCGATGCGCGTGGCTACGAGGCGCAGTTCGCGACGAATCACTTGGCGCTTTTTCAGCTGACAGCGCGTTTGTGGCCGGCCTTGCGGCAGGCGCAGGGTGCGCGCGTGGTGTGCGTGTCGTCACTGGGACACCGGCAGGCGGGCGTCAATCTGGACGACCCGCATTTCCTGCATCAGCCGTACGACAAGTGGCGCGCGTATGCGCAGTCGAAAAGCGCCAATGCGCTGTTTGCCGTGGAGCTGGACCGGCGCGGCGCGGCGCACGGCGTGCGCGCCTTCTCGCTGCATCCGGGCGCCATCCTGACGCCGCTGGTGCGCCACCTGGACCTCGACGACTTGCGCCGCGTGGGCGCGCTGGACGACGCAGGGGAAGTGAATCCGCCGCCGCAATCGGGATTCAAGAATGTGGCGCAGGGCGCCGCCACGGCCGTCTGGTGCGCCACCAGCGCGCGGCTCGAGGGGCTGGGCGGCGTGTATTGCGAGGATTGCGATATCGCTGCCCTGGTGGCGGACGACAGCACGGGGCCGGGCGTGCGGCGCTGGGCCAGCGACCCCGTGCAGGCACGCCGGCTTTGGGTGCTCAGCGAGCAGATGACGGGCGTGAGTTTCGATTGCGACGCGGCATAGAAAATGCCGGGTTATGCCCGGCATGTGCAGGAAGACGGCGTGGCTTTACGCCTTGCCCGCCAGCTTGTCGACGACAGGCACCAGCGCGGCCGGGCGGCAGCCGAAGGCGGCCAGGCGGCCTTGCGCGTTGGGTGCCAGGTCCAGGTCGTAGGGCAAACGGCCCGCCACCAGCCACAGTTTATCGTGCGGCAGGGCGTCGACCAGGCGGCGCTGGCCGTCGACGAACATGGCGTTATACGTTTGCAGCACGATCTGCTGCGCGTCTTGCGCAAAGGCGATGGCCGCATTGACCTCTTCATCCAGCGCCTCGGCCGACAAGGCGTACTCGCGCACGTCCAGGCCCGCGTCGAGCAGCGCCGGCAGCATCGAGCTACGTGCTTCCTTGTTGCGGCCCAGCGCCACTTCGTCGATTTCGCTGCGCGAACGCACTTCCACCGTCAGCAGGGTTACGGGCAGGCCGGGGTCGAGTGCGCGGTATGCGCCTTGCACGCGCAAGGCGGCCTTTTGCAGTAGCTGCGACAGGGCCATGGCGGCCGGCTGCATCAGCGCAGGCGGGGTGACCGGGCGTGTGCGCCAGTCGCGCACGGCGCGGTTGCGCTTGAGTTCAGCCACGCGCGCACAAGCCGCGTCGATGCGCGCCATGGCGATGTCGCCGCGTTCCACGGCAGCGATGACGGCCTCGATGGCGGCTGTCTGCTGCGCTTCGCGGTGCGAGATGAGGACGATGTCGGCGCCCGCCTGCAAGGTGGCGATGGCGCCCTGGGCGATGCCGATGCCGTCGGCGATGGCCGCCATTTCCAGGCAATCGGTAATGACCACGCCCTTGTAACCCATCTCGCCGCGCAGCAGGTCCGTCAACACGCCTTTCGACAGGGTGGCCGGCACGCTGGTGTCGGCCTCGAAAGCGGGGAAGACCACGTGCGCCGTCATGATGGCGTCCACGCCGCCGACAATGGCCGCGCGGAAGGGCGCCAGTTCCACGGCGCGCAGGCGTTCCTTGTCGTGGGGCACCAGCGCCATGGCGTAATGCGTGTCGATGGCCGTGTCGCCATGGCCGGGGAAGTGCTTGGCGGTCACGGCCACGCCGCTGGCGCGCTGGCCGCGCATGGCCGCCATGCCGTAGTCGATGACGGTGGCGGCATCCTCGCCATACGCGCGCACGCCGATGACGGGGTTGTTGCGGTTGTTGTTCACGTCCAGCACGGGGGCGAGTAGCAGGTTGATGCCAATCTGGCGCATTTCATCGCCGCTGATCTGGTGCATGCGTTCGCAATCCTCGATGGAGCCGGCTGCCTGGAAGGCCATCGCCGCCGGAATCGGCGTGACGCCCTGTTCGATGCGCATCACCATGCCGCCTTCCTGGTCGATGGCGATGAGCAGCGGCGTATCGGACACTTCCGCGTTGATTTCCTGCAGTTCGCGGCACAGGGCTGACACTTGCGCGGGCGTGTGCACGTTGCGGCGGAACAGGATCACGCCGCCCACCTTCTTTTGGCGTATCAAGGTCTTGATATGCTCGTCCGCCTGCAGGGCGTCGAAGCCCACCATGAACAACTGTCCTACTTTTTCGCGCAAACTCTGCTCCATGCTGCAACTCCTCCGGTCTGTAATGATGGCATACGTATTGTGGCACCGTGGTGGCGCGTCTTGGCGATCACCGGAAAAGCTGCCTGCGTTTGTATTTGTTTTGGTATTGTATTGGATTTAGGTATTCGCGCAAGTGGTTATTAAGTGGTATTGCTCCACTTGCGCAGTGCCGGGCTTAATTCAGGCGCTGGAACGATACCGCCTGGGCCTTGGGCCAGTACAGGCCGAACACGGGCGGCAGCTGCGGCAGCTGGCTCGGGTCGAGCAGCTGGCCCGCTTCCAGGAAGGGCAGCAGGGCTGAGGCCAGTTTCACCTGGTTCGGCGAGATGCGCCGCACCAGGTGGTGCGGGCGCAGTTCCTGCGGATGCGCCAGGCCGGCGGCGGCGATCAGTTCGGCCAGCGCCTTCATGGTGTTCTGGTGGAAGTGCGCCACGCGGGCGATCTTGTCGGGCACCACCAGCGCGCGCTGGCGCTGCGGGTCTTGCGTGGCCACGCCCGTGGGACAGCGGTCCGTGTGGCAGCTTTGCGACTGGATGCAGCCCAGCGCGAACATGAAGCCGCGCGCCGAATTGCACCAGTCGGCGCCCAGCGCCAGCAGGCGGGCGATGTCGAAGGCTGTGATGATCTTGCCCGAGCAGCCGATCTTGATCCTGTCGCGCAGGTTGGCGCCCACCAGGGTGTTATGCACCAGCACCAGCGCTTCTTGCAGCGGCGTGCCCACATGGTCGGTAAATTCCAGGGGCGCCGCGCCCGTGCCGCCTTCACTGCCGTCGACGACGATGAAGTCGGGCGTGATGCCCGTTGCCAGCATGGCCTTGACGATGGCGAAAAACTCCCACGGATGGCCGATGGCCAGCTTGAAGCCGGTCGGCTTGCCGCCGGAGAGATTGCGCAGGCGGTCGATAAAATGCAGCATTTCCAGCGGCGTGGAAAAGGCGCTGTGCGCCGCCGGCGAGACGCAATCCTCGCCCACCATCACGCCGCGCGTGGTGGCGATTTCGATCGTCACTTTCGGGCCGGGCAGCACGCCACCGTGGCCCGGCTTGGCGCCCTGCGACATTTTCAGCTCGATCATTTTCACCTGCTCGGCGCTGGCGTTGGCGCTGAAACGTTCTTCGCAAAACGTGCCGTCCTGGTTGCGGCAGCCGAAGTAGCCGGAGCCGATTTCCCATACCAGGTCGCCGCCGTTTTCACGGTGGTAGGGGCTGATGCTGCCTTCGCCCGTGTCGTGCATGAAGCCGCCGCTGCGCGCGCCGCCGTTCAGGGCCAGGATGGCGTTCGCCGACAGGGCGCCAAAGCTCATCGCCGAAATATTGAAGACGCTGGCCGAATACGGTTTGTCGCGCGGGCAGTCCGGATGGTTGCCGATCTCGATGCGGAAGTCGTGGCCCGTGACCTTGGCGGGGGCGATGGAATGGTTGATCCATTCATAGCCCGTTGCATACACGTCGAGCTGGGTGCCGAACGGACGCTTGTCCGTCTGCTCCTTGGCGCGCTGGTAGACGATGCTGCGCTGGCTGCGCGAAAACGGCGTCGCCTCGCTGTCGCTTTCCAGGAAATACTGGCGGATTTCCGGGCGGATGCTCTCGAAGAAAAAGCGGAAATGCGCGAGGATGGGATAGTTGCGGCGCAGGGCGCGCTTGGTTTGCAGCAGGTCGCTGATGCCGACCAGGGTCAGCGCACCGGCCAGCAGGGGCAGCCAGTAGTGATCGTAGTAAAACAGGGACAGGGCAAAAACGGCGGCCGTCGCAATGAAGGTCAGGTAGCGAAATGGTACTAGGTGCATGGGCACTCCGGTGAAGTCAGACTGATATTGCTGAGTGTACCGGTGATTTGTAGATCTTGCTGACTGGAAAAGTGTGCTGTTAGAGCGGTGCTATCCATACTTGCAACGCCTGACAAAACCGTAGCGAGCGGCAGTGATTTGTGGCCGAGAAGCGCAACCGTACTCTAGTACGGTGAGCATCGCCGGCCACAAAGCGCGACGCGCAGTAGGTTTTGTCAGGTGTTTACCGTTGGGCGGCGCGGATACGTTCGACCCGTTCAGTGCTGGCCGGATGGCTCGACAGGTAGGGCGTGCCCTGGTCCAGCTTGCCCAGGGCGACAAACACTTGCGCCAGGTGTTCCAGCGCAATGCCGTTCTGGCGCAGCATGGCGATGGCGTAGTCGTCCGCGTCGCGTTCGACATCGCGCGAATACTTCAAGTCCAGCAGCAGCGGCGGCAGGGTCGCCACTACCGTCGACACGTCGCCGAACAGCAGCGCGGCGCCGGCGCCCACGGCCGAGGTCTGGATGATGCGCCGCGTCAGGTGGCGCTGCTGCAAATGCCCCAGTTCATGCGCCAGCACGCCCATGATGGCCTGGTCGTCCGGCAGCAGTTCGATCATTTCGTCCGTCAGCACGATGTCGCCGGACGGCAGGGCAAACGCGTTCGGACCGATCTTGCTCTTGCGGAAAACGATGCGGTGCGCGGGCGTGCTGTCGCCGGGCGTGGCCAGGCGCGCGAACTGGCTGCGCAAGGCTTGCTGGCGCGCGCCAGCGAGCTGGCTTGGCGCAAACACATGGCGGTCCAGCATATCGAGCACGCCCTGGCCCAGTTGCCGTTCGACCGACTGCGGCAAGGCATACGCAATGCCCTTGGCCGCCAGCGGCAGCAGGTATTGATAGCTGAGCCACAGGGCCACGATGGTGGCGACCGTGGCCAGCAGGGCGCCGCGCCAGCTTTGCTGCAGCCGCACCACCCAACCGTCGCGGTGTCCCGTATCGTGCAGCATGTCGTTGAAGGCCGCCTGGTCGGCGATCTCCAGGTAGGCACCGTCGGGAAAGCTGACCTTGCGCACGGCGTGGCTGCTGCGTTCGGATACATGCAGCTCGCCCAGCGGGCTACTGCGCTCGATGTCGCCCGCCAGCACGGCCTGGCCATCGCGCACGGACAGTGTCACGTGGTACAGGCGCGAACTCTGGCCGTCGAAATAGCGGCCAGCCAGGGGAGCGTGGCTTTCTTGCGTGTTGGCATCCATGCTTACATCGACAGGTCGAAGTCCAGCAGGTCAACCATGCCTTCGCCCGTGGCCGACACTTGCTGGCCCGTGGCGGCGACAAACTCGTCCAGGCTGCCATGCACCAGCATCGAGGTCGCTTCCAGGCGGTACTTCAGCCAGCGCACGTGGGCGAATGGCGTAAACAGGCCCAGGGTGACGACGATGCCCAGCAGGTTGCTCAGCATGACGAAGGTGGTGCGGCCCCACGTCAGCTGCGACTGGAACTGGTGCTGCTGCAAGCGCGTATGGTTCCAGATCAAGTTCTGGATCATGGTCAGGAACAGCGGCAGCACGGTGAACGCCCACAGGTACAAGGCACCGATGGCAAACAGCAGGCTGCCAACCTTGGTCTTGTCATTCGCATTGGCTGCAAACGAGGCGAACACGCTGCCGAAGACGACGAAAATCAGGACCAGCAAGCCGCCCAGCAGCAACGCGAAGAACAGCAGATAGGTTTTGTAGAAGCTGCCGACCGTGGCGTCAAAGCTGAAATGGGTGGCGCCGAAACGGCTTTGCGTGTGCTGGAAGCGCTTCAGGCGCTGGTGCAGGAAAGGCGTCATCAGGCCGCCCGTGAAGGTATTCAGGATGGGCAGCCACAGGAAGTACTTGTAGGCTTCCTTGGCGCTGCCGCCAAAGCCGAAGCGGATGCCGCGGTAGCTGGTGTTGTACAGCTTGAATTGCAGGCTTTTCCAGACCAGCCAGGGCAGGATGGCGGCCAGCAGCACGAACATCAGCAAGCCAACGACGGGCGAGACCTGGAAAGCGATGTTATAGCCGGCGATCAGCACCACGGCGGCGATGCGGCCTTTCAGGATGGCCACGGCGTTGCCATGGTATTCGAAGCTGCTGCCCGCCAGGTGGGTGCTGGAATAGAAATAGCGGTTGCGGCGCACCTTGGCCCAGGCGGAATAAATGCCCAGGGTGACGATGCTCAGCAGCAGGTTGACGATCCAGATACGGAAGTATTCGCTGCCGGTGGCACTGAAGGTAATGGCTTCGCGCTGGGCGCTGTTGTTGTTGACGTCGACATCCACGGGGAAATATCCTTACTTATTGGAAACAAAACAAGATAAGGGAATATGGAATAGTTATCAATTAAAAATACTGTTTTTCGCAATTTCTTTTGGTGCGCAGCCCCTGCCGCCGCGATTTTCCCGTCCCAGCTATACTGGAACTCAACCATCGCCTACGGGAAATACCATGATCGTCGTCCACCATCTGAACAATTCGCGCTCGCAGCGCGTGCTCTGGCTGCTTGAGGAACTGGGCCTCGACTACGAGGTCAAGCGCTACCAGCGCGATCCGAAAACCATGCTGGCACCCGCTTCCTTGAAAGCCGTCCATCCCCTCGGCAAGTCGCCCGTGATCACGGATGGCGCCCACACCATCGCCGAATCGGGCGCCATCATCGATTACCTGGTCGAGCGCTACGGCAATGGCCGATTGATACCGGCGGCGGGCACGCCGGAGAAGCTGCGCTGGACTTACTGGCTGCATTTCGCGGAAGGCTCGGCCATGCCGCCGCTGCTAATGAAGCTGGTGTTCGACAAGGTCGAATCGTCGCCGATGCCGTTTTTCGTCAAGCCGATCGCGCGCGGCATCGCCAGCAAGGTCAAGAACAGCTTCATCATGCCCAATATCCACAGCCAGCTGGCCTACATGGAAGCGGAGTTGGAGAACACCAAATGGTTTGCCGGCAATGAATTCACGGCGGCCGACATCCAGATGAGCTTTCCGCTGGAAGCGGCCGCCATGCGCGGCGGACTCGACGAGCGCCTGCCGAAGCTGACGGCGTTCCTGCAGCGCATTCACGCGCGGCCAGCCTACCAGCGTGCTCTGGAGCGGGGCGGGCCCTACGATTTCGCCAAATAAGGAGTGTTGAAGGGCTATGTGCGGGGAACCATACGGTAAAATGCCCGATTCAACCAGTATCCACTTACCGCATGGCCAGACTCCTCGCTATCGACGGCTTGAATATCGTACGCCGCGTCTACGAAGCCAGTCCTGAACCCGATTCCGACCTGAAGGCGGAGATCGCGCTGCGCCATGCGCTGTCGTCGTTCCGTACCCTCATCAACGACCACGAGCCGACGCACATCCTGCCAGCCTTCGACTTTGGCGGCCCGACCTGGCGCCACGCCCTGTATGCGGGTTACCGCGAAGGGCGCCAACCCATGCCGCAGGTGCTGCGCGACGCCTTGCCCGGTTTATATGCCACCCTGGCCAGCTTCGGCATGCATGTCGTGAGCATTCCCGAGGTCGAGGCCGACGACGTGATCGGCACGGCCGTCATGCGCTGGCTGCACGAGGGGCGCGGCGCGGCCGTCATCGCTACCACCGACAAGGATTTACATGGCTTGATCGCCCACGGCGCGCTGGTATGGGACCACTTCAAGGGTATCTGGCACGACCGCGCCTGGGTCGAGAAAAAGTTCGGCGTGCCGCCGGAACTGCTGCCCGACCTGCTGGCGCTGATGGGCGACGTTACCGACAGCATCCCCGGCGTGTCGAAGATCGGCTTGAAAACGGGCGCGAAACTGTTGCGCGCTTACGGCAATATCGATGCCGTGATGGCTGGCGCGGGGATTTTGCCTGGCGCGCTGGGCGAAAGCCTGCGAAAAGAGCGGGAAATACTGTATCTTTCAAGAAAGTTAGTTGCGCTCAAGACGGACGTGACTTTAGGCGTGACCTGGAACAAGCTGGTGTGGGAAAAGTAAAGCGCCAGGCAAGAACAATCTAGCAAGGGAAGTAAATTATGATGTTAAAGACAGTCCTGATCGATAGCAGCGCGGTGGCGCGCGGCCTGCTGAACACGGTCCTGATCGATGGCGGCTACGATGTCTGCGGCCAGACCCATACCAGCACGCTGGGGCTGGCGCTGCTGGTCAAGCACCACCCGCACTTCGTCTGTATCGCGCGCGAGCAGGTGGAAGACGGGACCAATGTGGTGCAAACCATCCGCGCCCAGTATCCGAAGACGCTCATTTTCATGGTATCGGGCGGTATCGACGCGGCCTCGCTGCAGGCGGCCCATGCGATGGGCGTGTCGGGCTTCATCGTCAAGCCTTTCATGGCAGACACGGTGCTGAAAACCGTGCGCAACACGGTGATTGCCATGGTGCGCAAGCAGCAGCAGGCGCTGGCCGCTGCTGCGAAAGACGCCTGATAAAATCTACTGCGCGTCGCGATTTGCGGCCGGCGATGCTCACTGGCTCGGCGCCCCCGTACTAAAGTACAGTTGCGCTTCTCGGCCACAACTCACTGCCGCTCGCTACGATTTTCTCAGGCGTTGTTATTGAGTTGGATTAGTAAAAATTTACTTAACCAACCTAACTTCAAGCCAGGCCGGTTGCGCTGGCGATGATGCCGCCACCGAGGCACACGTCGCCGTCATACAGCACGGCCGACTGGCCAGGCGTGACGGCCCATTGCGCTTGGTCAAACGCCAGGCTGAAGTGTTCATTTCCATCCGGCAGCAGCTGGCAAGCCACGTCGGCCTGGCGGTAGCGCGTCTTGGCGGACAGGGCGCCAGCCTGCGGCGCCGTGCCGGCGACCCAGCTGGCCTGGTCGGCCGTCAAGGCGGGCGACAGCAGCCACGGGTGGTCATGGCCCTGCACCACCCACAGGGTGTTGCTGGCGATATCCTTGCGCGCCACATACCAGGCGTCGCTGCTGCCATCGGCATTCTGGTACGACTTCACGCCGCCGATACCGATGCCCTTGCGCTGGCCCAGCGTATAAAAACTCAGGCCCACGTGTTCGCCCACCGTCTTGCCGTCGGCCGTTTTCATGGGGCCCGGCTGGTAGGACAGGTAGCGGTTCAAAAATTCGCGGAACGGGCGCTCGCCGATAAAACAGATGCCTGTCGAATCCTTCTTTTGCGCATTCGGCAGGGCTAGCTGTTCGGCGATCTTGCGCACTTGCGTCTTCGGGATTTCACCTAGCGGAAATAAAGTTTTAGACAGTTGCGCCTGGTTCAATCGGTGCAGGAAGTAGCTTTGATCCTTGCTGGCATCGACGGCCTTCAGCAGCTCGTAGCGGCCAAGGTCGGTCGGCGCCTGGCGCACGCGCGCGTAGTGGCCGGTGGCGATCAGGTCGGCGCCCAGGGTCATGGCATGGTCGAGGAAAGCCTTGAACTTGATTTCGGCGTTGCACAGCACGTCCGGGTTCGGCGTGCGGCCGGCCTGGTATTCGCGTAAAAAATCGGCGAACACGCGGTCCTTGTATTCGGAAGCGAAATTGACGGCTTCGATATCGACGCCGATGACGTCGGCCACGCTGGCAGCGTCGATCCAGTCCTGGCGCGTGGAGCAGTATTCCGAATCGTCGTCATCTTCCCAGTTTTTCATGAACAGGCCGATGACTTCATAGCCTTGTTCCTTCAGCATCCATGCCGCGACCGAGGAATCGACCCCGCCGGACATGCCGATAACGACTTTCTTCTTGCTCATCTTGCTTTCCAGTTACTTTTAAATGATTGCCATGCGCGGGTCTATGCACTATTAAAAACGGACGCATGCGTGTGCAGCAGGGCCAGCGGCGCGCGCCGGCCAGCCAGGTATTCGTCCACGCACTGCAGCACCAGCGGGCTGCGGTGGCGTTCCTGGCATGCCGCCAGCTCGTCGCGCGTCATCCACAGTGTGCGGATGATGCCTTCGTCCAGCGGGCGGTCATGCTCGGCGCCGGCCGTGCCGCAAAAGGTGAAGCGCAAATAGGTCACGTCCTCGCCCGTGCGCAGAGACTGATAGCGCGACATGTACATGCCGACCAGTGCCGTGGGGATGAAATCGTAGGCCGCTTCTTCCAGGGTTTCGCGGATCACCGCTTGTTCCAGCGACTCGAACGGGTCGAGATGACCGGCCGGCTGATTCAGCTTGATGCCTTCGCTGGTCTCTTCTTCAATCAGTAAAAACAGGCCGTCTCGCTCGACAATGGCGGCAACGGTGACAGAGGGTTTCCAGATTCTCGGCATGATTCCATCCTTGAAAGAGCCGACATTTTATCTTGTTCTGCGCGCGCGGTTTGAACCCGGCCTTTTGTTGCGCGGACATATTGATAAATGACAACGTTTTAGCAAATAGCGGTGGGAGGTACTTACGTCTTTCCCGGGCAGCGCACTAGCATGGGGGCATTGGCGGCAAGATGGCAGGAAACGCCCGCTAATATAGGCTTTCCCTGTGGTCAAAACAAGCGCGCACGCAGGCTCGACTGTGGTGAGATTGACACACCTTTCCCACAATATGGTCGCCGCGCCGCATGGTGAAACGAATCGGGGGATGTGGATGAAATTAGTGTCGTACAACTAAAAGTTGCTGGTTCACAAACGTTTAACGCGCTGCTTTCCGTGTTAGATTCTAGTCAGTTTATCAATTAGCGGAGGCATCATGAGGATAGGCATACCGGCCGAAACACGGCCTGGTGAAACGCGGGTGG
Organism: Janthinobacterium algoris; assembly: GCF_051380935.1. Lineage (NCBI taxonomy): Bacteria > Pseudomonadati > Pseudomonadota > Betaproteobacteria > Burkholderiales > Oxalobacteraceae > Janthinobacterium > Janthinobacterium algoris. Next base: position 10,931 of record NZ_JBNYXZ010000017.1, read on the forward strand.
CAGCCACGCCCGAGACAGTCAAGAAGCTGGCAGCCAAGCATCAAGTCGTCGTGCAGGCGGGAGCGGGCTTGCAAGCTTCGATTCCCGACGATGCGTATGCCGCCGCCGGCGCGCAGATCGGCAGCGCCCAGGAAGCCTATGGCTGCGCCATCGTGCTCAAGGTGCGCGCCCCCGATGCCGGAGAACGGGCCTTGATGGCCAGCGGCACGGTGCTGATCGGCATGCTCAACCCGTTTGACGCCGACAATATCGCCGCCATGGCCACGGCCGGCCTGTCCGCCTTTGCGCTCGAAGCCGTGCCGCGCATCACGCGCGCGCAGTCGATGGACGTGCTGTCGTCGCAGGCGAATATCGCCGGCTACAAGGCGGTGCTGGTGGCGGCCAATACCTACCAGCGCTTCATGCCCATGCTGATGACGGCGGCCGGCACCGTCAAGGCAGCCCGCGTGCTGATCATGGGCGTGGGCGTGGCAGGTTTGCAGGCAATCGCCACGGCCAAGCGCCTGGGCGCCGTCATCGAGGCGTCCGACGTGCGCCCGCCCGTCAAGGAGCAGGTGGAATCCTTGGGCGCCAAATTTCTCGACGTGCCTTTCCTGACCGATGAAGAAAAGGAAATCGCCAAGGGCTCGGGCGGCTATGCGCGCGCCATGCCGGCCGACTGGATGCGCCGCCAGGCCGAACTGGTGCATGAACGGGCGAAACTGGCCGACATCATCATCACCACCGCCCTGATCCCCGGCCGCCCCGCGCCTGTGCTGATCTCCGAAGAAACGGTGAAAGCCATGAAACCCGGTTCCGTCATCGTCGACCTGGCCGTCGAGCAGGGCGGCAACTGCCCCCTGTCCGAGCTGGGCAAGACGGTGCTCAAGCACGGCGTCTACATCGTGGGCGAAGCGAACCTGGCAACCCTGGTGGCGGCCGATGCCTCGGCCCTGTATGCGCGCAACGTGCTGGACTTTTTAAAGCTCATCATCGACAAGGACGATCAACTGCTGATCGACCGCGAGGATGAAATCATCAAGGCCAGCCTGGTGTGTGCAGGCAGTGAAATCTTACGTAAATAAGTTACAAAAACAACGCGGCACCGGGAGAGAACAACATCATGGAAATCAGTCACACCATCATTAACCTGATCATCTTCGTGCTGGCCATTTATGTCGGCTATCACGTCGTCTGGACCGTCACGCCGGCGCTGCATACGCCGCTGATGGCCGTCACCAATGCCATTTCCGCCATCATCATCGTCGGTGCCATGCTGGCGGCCGGCCTGACGCAAGGCCCGCTGGCGCAGGCGGCCGGCACCCTGGCCGTGGCGCTGGCCGCCGTCAACGTGTTTGGCGGCTTCCTCGTCACGCAGCGCATGCTCGAGATGTTCCGTAAAAAAGAACCGAAGGCCAAGCAAGGAGCAAAAGAATGAGTCACGCCATGAGCTTCGTCAGCATGAACCTGGTGACGATGATGTACCTGATCGCCTCGGTGTGCTTCATCCAGGCCTTGAAAGGCTTGTCGTCGCCCTCGACGGCGCGCCGCGGCAATGCCTTCGGCATGAGCGGCATGGCGATTGCCGCCGTCACCACCGTGGCGCTGATCCTGAAACTGAAGGAGCAGCAAACGGGCGGCATGGGACTGACCCTCGTTATCATTGGCATCGTCACGGGCGGCGCCATCGGTGCCTACCTGGCAAAAACCGTGGAAATGACGAAGATGCCGGAACTGGTGGCGGCCATGCATTCGCTGATCGGCCTGGCGGCCGTGTGTATTGCCGTGGCGGCCGTGTCCGAACCATGGGCTTTCAATATCGCCCAGCAGGGCCAGGCGTTGCCCATCGGCAACCGCTTCGAGCTGTTCATCGGCACCTTTGTCGGCGCCATCACGTTCTCCGGTTCGGTGATCGCCTTCGGCAAGCTGTCGGGCAAATACAAGTTCCGCCTGTTCCAGGGCGCGCCCGTCAGTTTCAAGGGCCAGCACATGCTTAACCTGGTGCTGGCGCTGGTGATGGTCGCGCTGGGCCTGGTGTTCTGCTTCGCCGACGGGGTGGAGCCGGCCTGGACGCCGTTCATCGTCATGGCCGTCATCGCCTTTGCGCTGGGCGTGCTGATCATCATTCCCATCGGCGGCGCCGATATGCCGGTGGTAGTGTCGATGCTCAACAGTTACTCCGGCTGGGCCGCGGCCGGCATCGGTTTTTCGCTGAATAACTCGATGCTGATCATCGCCGGCTCGCTCGTGGGTTCTTCCGGAGCGATCTTGTCGTACATCATGTGCAAGGCCATGAACCGTTCGTTCTTCAACGTCATCCTCGGTGGCTTCGGCGGCGCTGCGCCGGCGGCAGGCGTGGCCGGCGCGCAGGAACAGCGTCCCGTGAAATCGGGTTCAGCCGATGATGCCGCCTTCATCATGGGCAATGCGGAAACCGTCATCATCGTGCCCGGCTACGGCCTGGCCGTGGCGCGCGCGCAGCATTCGCTCAAGGAACTGGTGGAAAAGCTCACGCACAAGGGCGTCACCGTCAAGTATGCGATCCACCCCGTGGCGGGGCGCATGCCGGGCCACATGAACGTGCTGCTGGCCGAGGCGGAAGTACCGTACGACCAGGTCTTCGAGATGGAAGACATCAACGGTGAATTCGGCCAGACCGATGTGGTGCTGGTGTTGGGCGCGAACGACGTGGTCAACCCGGCGGCGAAGGACCCGACGTCGCCGATCGCCGGCATGCCGATTCTGGAAGCCTACAAGGCCAAGAGCATCATCGTCAACAAGCGCTCGATGGCTTCCGGCTATGCGGGCCTGGACAATGAACTGTTCTATCAGCCGAACACGATGATGGTCTTTGGTGACGCCAAGAAGGTGATCGAGGATATGCTCAAGGCAGTTGAGTAAGGCAATGCCTTGCGCAACTGAAGATGGCCCGCCTTGCGCGGGCCGTTTTTATTGATCGGCCGTTGCCGCGACGACCTGGTTGCGTCCCTGATGCTTGGCGACATACAGGGCCTTGTCGGCATCCGACATGGCTGCGTCCAGGCTGGCGCCGGCCATCAAGGAGGCCACGCCGATACTGATGGTCACCTGCAACTGGCGGCCATCAGGCAAGGGGGTGATGGCGGCAGCCACCGCCGCGCGGATGCGTTCGGCCACCTGCTGTGCCTGCTGCAGGCTGGCGTCGGGGAACAGCAGGCCGAACTCTTCGCCACCGAGCCGCGCTGCCAAGTCGGTGATGCGTCCCGTGTCGCGCAGCGCCTGCGCCACCGTGCGCAGCACGGCATCGCCCACCGCGTGGCCATAGCGATCGTTGATCTTCTTGAAGTGGTCGAGGTCGGCCACGCCCACGCTCAGGGCGGCGCCGCTGCGCGCCGCGCGCGCCATGGCTTGTTCGGCCTGGGCTTCATAGGCGCGCCGGTTGGGCAGCGACGTCAGCGCATCGTGCAGCGCCTGCTGTTCCAGCTGCGCCAGCAGGCTGGCGTTTTTTGCCGCCAGTTCGCGCCGTTCGCGCACGTCGAGCAAGAAGGCACCGAAATAGCGCATGCCGTCGACTACACCCAGGTCCAGCGCCTTCATTTCGATGGGAATCATCTGCGTGTCGCGGTGGCGGACGGCGAATTCGCGTATCTTGCCCAGCACGCTGGAGGTACGCGAGCTGCGGATGTAGTTGATTACGTGGTTGTCGTGCTGCGCGCCGACGGCGTCGGGCAATAGACCGTTCAGTGTCTGGCCCAGCAATTCCCCGCTGGCATAGCCCGACAGCGCCTGCATGGCGCCATTGATATAACGGATGCGACACTGCTCGTCGATGATGATGACGGCGTCGAGGGCGTCTTCCAGCAGGCGGGAAAAAAGTATTTCGGGAAGAGCGGCAGGCGGTGCTGCGGGCAATGCATCTGTCATGGAACGGTCGCCGAAAGCCAGGTGACAGGCATTGTCGCATCCGCAGGCGATTTACTCCATGTCGGATATCTCGCCTGTTTCTTTTTCGCCCATGCCTGCTCGTTACTACCGAAGGTTGCACAGGGGGCAGGGCTAGGCGACTTGCCGAAGACAGTACGATTAGTACGACAAGGCATGGCAACAACGCCATGGCCCCTTGTGCGCCCTCAGCGGCGGCCGTACATCATCAGTTCCGCTAAACTTTTGCGCGCCGGGCGGAAAGCATCCAGCAAACCCAGCGACAGGCCCAGCAAGCCTTGCGTGGGAGCGCTGCCCGTGAAAATGCGCGCCATGGTGTCGGTGACGCGCACGGTCAGCCCCCTGTCTGCCTGGCGCAGGCTGGCGTAGCGTTCCAGCGCTGCGGGACTGCTTTCCTGCGCCAGCACGCGGGCCAGCACGGCGGCGTCGCGCAAGCCCAGGTTCAGGCCTTGCCCTGCCACCGGGTGCAGGATTTGCGCCGCATTGCCGATGGCGACCGTGCGCGCCGTGCCGCCCGCCTGTGCGTTCAAGCCCAGCGGATAGGCCAGGCGCGCCGTCGTGTGGGTAAAACGTCCGAGGCGGCTGCCGAAAGCGGCGCCCAGGCGCGCCAGGAAGGCTGTGTCGTCCAGGGCCAGCAATTGTTCGGCGCGCGTCGGCGGCACGCACCACACCAGCGCGTAGCCGTCGTCCTGCGGCAGCAGGGCCAGCGGGCCTTCGTCGGTGAAGCGCTCGTAGGCGCGATGGGCGATGGGAGTGCTGCTGCGCACATGGGCAATGATGGCGCTTTGAGCATAATCGCGGCTGACGGCGCGCTCTGGCTGCTGGCCGAACAGGCCGCCCTCGGCCTGCACCAGCAGGCTGGCGCGCAAGCTTGACGCGGCGCCCGCCTGTTCGATCTGCACGCTGACGCCGTCGGCATCTTCCGCGCTACCCGTGACCAGCGCCGGGCGCAAGCTGGCCACGCCCAGGCGCTCGCACACATCGGCCAGCGCGCTGACGACGGCGCCGTAACGCGCCACATAGCCGAGCGCCTCGACGCCATGCTCGCCGCGGTCCATCAGGCTGCGCCCGAAGTGGCCGCGGCGCGAGACGTGGATCTGGTGAATTGGGGTCGCTGCCACGGGCCAGGCACCCGCGTCCTCGAGAATCTGGCGGCTGCCGTGCGACAGGGCGATGGTGCGGGGGTCGCGCCTGGCTTGCTCGATGGATTTGGCGTCGAGCAGGGCGATGCCGGCGGCGCGTGTACCCCGCTGCACCAGCAGGGCGGCCAGCGCCATGCCGACGGGGCCGGCGCCACAGATGGCGAGATCGAAAGTGGACGGTGTATGCATGCGGCGGCGTTAATCCTGTGACATCAGTTGTTCGATTTCAGCGACGCTTTTGGGCGCCGTGCTGAAGACTTCATGGCCTTGCGGCGTGACCAGCACATCGTCTTCGATGCGGATGCCTGTATGCCAGAACTGCTCCGGCACGCCCGCGCCGGGGCGCACATAAATGCCCGGCTCCACCGTCAGCACCATGCCCGGTGCCAGCGCGCGCCACGGCTTGCCGGGCGCGCCGGTGTCGCGGTAGGCGCCCACGTCGTGCACGTCCATGCCCAGCCAGTGGCTGGTGCCGTGCATGTAGAAGGGCATATACGCCTTGTCGGCGATGACGTCCTGCACGCTGCCGCTTTTTTGCCGGTCCAGCAAGTTCAAATCCAGCATGCCTTGCGCCAGCACCTGCACGGCCGCCTCGTGGATGGCGCTGTGCGGCAAGCCGGGGCGCACCATGTCCAGCGCCGCCTGCTGCGCCGCCAGTGCCAGCTCATACAGCGCCCGCTGCGGGCCAGTGAATCGGCCGTTGACGGGCCAGGTTCGCGTAATGTCGGAGGCGTAGCCATCGAGTTCGCAGCCGGCGTCGATCAGCACCAGGTCGCCTTCTTTCAAGACGGCGTTGTTGGCGCTGTAATGCAGGATGCAGGCGTTGTCGCCACTGGCCACGATGGAGGAATACGCGGGAAACTGCGCGCCGCTGCGGCGAAATTCGTACAGCAGTTCCGCTTCCAGCGCGTATTCGTGCATGCCGGGCCGCGTGGCGCGCATGGCGCGCACGTGGGCCGCGCTGGAAATGGCCGCCGCGCGGCGCATCAGGCCTTGTTCCTGCGTGTCTTTCAGCAGGCGCATGGCGTCGAGCATGCCATTGATGTCATGCGCGATGGCAGGCGCCGTGACGCCGCTGCGGGCCTTTTGCCGCACATTGTGCAGCCAGACCTTCACTTGCGCATCGAGGCTGCCGCCCAGCGCATAGTAAATGGCGGGCGCGTCGGCCAGCAGGCGCGTCATTTCCACGTCGAGTTCCTCGATGGGGAAGGCGCTGTCAAAACCGAAGCTGGCGCGCGCCGCCTCGGGGCCGTGGCGGAAACCGTCCCAGATTTCGCGCTCGGTGTTCTTGGCGCGGCAAAACAGGATGGCGCGCGCGGGCGCCGTGGCGCTGGCGGCCACCAGGGCCACGGTGCTGTCGGGTTCCGTGAAACCGCTCAGGTAGTAGAAATAGCTGTCGTGGCGATACGGATAATCGCAATCGCTGTTGCGCGGCACTTCGGGCGCCGTGGCGAGGATGGCCACGCTGCCCGGCAGCATCTGCGCCAGCAGCGCCGCGCGCCGTGCCGCGTAATTGGCCATCATGTTGCGCTGGCCTTGGCCGTCACGCCATTGAGCGCATTGAGCTGCTTTGGGGTGCCCACATTCGTCCACTCGCCCGGATAGATTTCGCCGCCCACGCGGCCCTGGTCCGCGTACTGGCGCAGCAAATCGCCCAGTTTGGCGTGGCTGCCGGGCGCGATACCGTCAAACATCTCGGGACGGTACACGCCGATATTGGCGAAAGTCCACTTGGTTTCGTCCGTATTGTTGATCGCGAACAAGGTCAGGCCGAAGTCGCCTTTTGGATGGAAGTCGGGATTAGGCACCAGGTAAGTCCAGGCGATGTCGCGCTGGTCCACCGGATACGGCGTGCCCAGCACATCCTTGTCGGCCAGCACGTCAAGTACTTGCTTGAAATCAAAGTAGGGGCAATAGATGTCGCCGGAAATGGCGAGGAACGGTTCCTCGCCCAGCAAGTGGCGCGCCTGGGCGATGCCGCCCGCCGTTTCCAGCGGCGTGGTCTCGGGCGAATACGCGATGCGCGCGCCATACGCGCTGCCATCACCGAGGGTTTCCTCGATCAGATGGCCGAGGTGGGAATGGTTGATGACGATGTCCGTGATGCCGGCGCGCACCAGATTCAGCACATGCCAGACGATCAGCGGACGGCCGCGCACTTTCAGCAGCGGTTTGGGACAGGTATCGGTAAGCGGACGCATCCGTTCACCGCGGCCTGCGGCAAAGATCATGGCTTTCATGGGTATTCTTTTCTGATTTGTTCAGTAATTTTTCTGCAGTTACGACACCGGACAAAACCGTAGCGAGCGGCAGTGATTTGTGGCCGAGAAGCGCAACCGTACTCTAGTACGGTGAGCATCGCCGGCCGCAAAGCGCGACGCGCAGTAGGTTTTGTGAGGTGTCCTCAGAAGGTATAGCCGACTTGCGGCGTTTTATTTTCCAGCGCATCGAGCAGGCGCACCAACGGCTTGAGTTCCGTATAGCGGTTGGCTGTCTTGCGCACATAGTCAAGCACGGTTGGCAGGTCGCCCATGTACAGATCCTTGCCGTCGCGGTAATTCAGGCGCGCGAACAGGCCGAGAATTTTCAGGTGGCGCTGCAGGGCCGTAAATTCGAAATCGCGGTAGAAGGCGTCGATGTCGGGATTCACCGGCAAGCCCAACTGCTTGGCGCGCTGCCAGTAGCGGATTACCCAGTCGAGCACCAGTTCTTCATCCCATTGAATATACGCGTCGCGCAGCAGCGAGGCGATGTCGTAGGTGACGGGACCGAAGACGGCGTCCTGGAAGTCGAGGATGCCGGGATTGGGGATGGAACCATCGTTGATATGCATCAAATTGCGTGAATGGTAGTCGCGGTGCATGAAGACTTGCTGCTGCGACAAGATATTCGCCGTGATGGCTTCGAAGACCTTGTCCAGCTGGGTTTGTTGTACATCCGTCAAGGTGGCGCCCAGGTGCTTGCCAATAAACCATTCCGGGAACAGATTCATTTCGCGCAGGATGAAGGCGCGGTCGAATTCGGGCAAGACGTCCGGCTGGCTGGCCAGCTGGACTTTCATCAGCGACTCGAGCGCTTCGGCGTACAGCACGCTGGCATTGTCGTGGTTCAGGGCATCGAGGTAGGTGGTCGTGCCCAGGTCGGAGAGCAGCAGGAAGCCATTGTCCAGGTCTTGCGCGATGATCTCGGGCACGGACACGCCGGCGCCTTTCAGCAAGCCGGCCACCTTGACAAAGGCGGGCACGTTTTCGCGCTCGGGCGGCGCATCCATGGCAATCAGTGTGCTTCCTGGCAATGTTGTATTGCCTGGCAGCATATCGAGACGGTAGTAGCGGCGGAAGCTGGCATCGCTGGAAGCGGGGCGGGCGGAATCGGGCGCGACGAGGTTAAGCGAGGTCAACCAGGCTTTCAACAGGGTCAGGCGAGCGTCGGCCTGGGCCGGCGCGGTAGAGGAATTGGAAGAGAATGACATTAAGCGGCCTGTGGAATCGGGTTGATGATGCAGATTCCCATATAATAAGGGATTCAAATCAAAAAATCGCCTGTCATGGTGCTTGCCCCTTCCAATTCATGAGCTGGTTTTCGGCCTCCCCCCCTTCGCAGCGCTGGGCTTTCGCCATCAGCGCGCTCGTCGCCGCCACGACGGTACCTGTCCACGCCCAGAAAGCACCGCGTCCGGTTCATGTGGAAGATCCCGACGCGCCCACCGTCATGACGGCGAACAGCATGAACGGACGGCCGGAAAGGGAGATCAATCTCGATCAGAATGTCGTGATTGAGCGCGGAAAAACCACAAAAATGACGGCCGATACAGCTTGTTACAAACAAGTTGAAGATCAGTTCGACGCCGAGGGCCATATCAAGATGTGGCGTTTCGGCGATTACTACACGGGTGACGTCTTGAAGTTGAACATGGAGACCGGCAAGGGTTTCCTGCTCAACCCGACGTACCGCTTCGAAGTGGGCGGCGGCCAGGGCAAGGCCGAGCGCGTCGACTTCATCAACCCCGACGAAGCCACTGTCATCGACGGCACGTACAGTACCTGCGAAGGGCCGAATCCGGACTGGTACCTGAAATCGAGCACCTTGAACCTCGATACCGGGCGCGACGTGGGCACCGGTAGCAAGACCATCATCTATTTTAAGGACGTGCCGATTCTGGGCACGCCGGGCATCTCGTTTTCTCTGTCGGGCGCGCGCCGCTCAGGCTGGCTGGCGCCCACGCCGGGCTTTGCCTCGAAGAACGGTTTCGAGCTGCTGATGCCGTATTACGTCAACATTGCGCCGAACCGCGACCTGACGCTGTTCCCGCGCTACATACAGCGGCGCGGCATTCAGCTCGGTGCGACTGGCCGCTACATGGGCGAGACGGATGCCGGCCTGTACCAGGGCGAAACTTCGTTTGAGTTCTTGCCTAACGACAAGCAGACCAAGACCAACCGCTACATGATCAAGTCCAAGCATGAGCAGGCGCTGGCCAAGGGCTGGACTTACAGCTGGGATCTGCGCGAGGCGTCCGACAATAATTACCCGAACGATTTTTCGAAAACCGTCGCCACCGCCACCGAGCGCCAGTTGCTGCGCGAATTGCGTACCGATTACCGCACCGAGGACTGGAGCTTGACGGCGCGCGTGCAGAATTACCAGGTGCTGCAGGATCCCGATCCCACGGTGACAGTACCGCGCCCGTATGACCGCTTGCCGGCGGTGAACTTCCACGCTGGCAAATACGACGTCTGGGGCGGCTTCGACTGGACCTTCGACGCGGAAGCGACACGCTTCGCCCACCCGACCGAGGTGCAAGGGTCGCGCCTCGTGGCCGTGCCGCAGGTGAGTTTCCCCATCGTGCGTCCTGGCTACTTCGTCACGCCCAAGCTGACACTCAATGCCAGCGCGTATCAGCTTGATAACGACGCCACGACCAAGGCGAAGTTTCCGGATACGTCGTTTACGCGCGCCGTGCCGACTTTCTCGGTCGACAGCGGCCTGGTGTTTGAACGCGACACGAATCTGTTTGGCGCCAAGGGCGGCACGCAAACCCTGGAGCCGCGCCTGTTCTATGTTTACACGCCGTACCGCGACCAGTCGCAGTTTCCGAAATTCGATACGGCCGCTGGCACGTTCAACCTGACACAGATCTTCACGGAAAACCGTTTTGTTGGTAGCGACCGCATCGGCGATGCCAACCAGGTCACGGCGGCCCTGGTATCGCGTTTCCTGCAATCCGATGGCACGGAACGCATGCGCCTGACCTTCGGCCAGCGCTTCTACTTTGCCGACCAGCGCGTGCAACTCGATTCGAGCACGCCCGTCAACCAGTCGCGTTCGGATATCCTGCTGGCAGCAACAGGCCGCGTGTCCGAGACTTGGACCGTCGATAGCCTGGTGCAGTACAATCCCAGCGACCGCCAGCTGATGAACTACAACTACACCTTGCAATATCAGCCCGGTGCCAAGAAAGTATTGAATTTTGGCAATCGTTTCCAGCGTGGAAGTGCTGGTTGGCGCAATGTTGAAGTGTCGACCCAATGGCCGTTGACGGACCGCCTGTATGGCGTGGGACGCATCAGTTACTCCGTGAAGGATCGCAGCATGCTGGAAAGCCTGGTCGGCCTGGAATACAAGGGCGACTGCTGGGTGTTCCGCATGGGGGCGCAGCGTTTCGTGACGACGAACAAGACTGTCTCGACACCGATTTTCTTCCAGCTGGAATTGACTGGGCTGTCGAATGGCCTGGGGCTGGGCGCGAATGGCCTGGAAACATTTACCAAAACCATCCCTGGCTACCAGGCACTGAGCCAGCCACTCCGTTAAGATAGGCACCGTTGCTGCCGCCGGTGTCCCCGGCGCTGGCACAAATCGGTTTTTTTATTCACCTGAACTCATGAGCGCTCTACACATTATGCGTAATGCCAGTATGCACCAACTCAAAATTGCAACGGTTTTGTTGTGCGCCATTTCCGGCGCCACGACCAGTAGTGTCTGGGCGCAACAGGCTGCGCCAGCGCCTGCGGCCAAGCCCGCTGCCACTGCACCCGCACCGGCCAAGGGCTTCACGCCCCCCGCCTCGAGCAGTGGCCAGACCATCGACTCCATCGCCGTCGTCGTCAATGACGATGTGATTACGCGCAATGAAGTGGCGGCCCGCATCAAGAGCGTGGAGCAGCGCATGAAGGCGCAGAACGTGCCTTTGCCCGATCCTGCCGACCTGCGTCGTCAATTACTGGAGCGCATGATTGTTGAACGCGCACAGATGCAGCTGGCCAAGGAAATGGGCGTGCGCGTGGATGACCTGACCCTGGACCGCGCGATTGGCCGTATTGCTGAGCAGCAAAAGATGACGGTGCAAGAGCTGCGCAACCAGATGGAAAAAGAAGGCACGCCGTTTGCGACCTTCCGCGAAGAAATCCGCGATGAAATCATCATGCAGCGCTTGCGCGAGCATGAAGTCGACGCCAAGATCCAGATTTCCGATTCCGAGGTGGATAACTTCCTGGAAGCGGAAAAAGCGGCGGCCAGCGAGCAGGTCGAGCTGAACCTGGCGCAGATTCTCGTGCGCATTCCGGAAAACTCCAGCCCTGAACAGATCGCCGCACGCCGCGCGCGCGCCGAAGAAGTCAGCCGCCAGTTGCGCACGGGCGCCGATTTTGCCAAGATGGCCGCCACCTATTCCGACGCCAGCGATGCGCTGAGCGGCGGAGATATCGGCTGGCGCAATAGCGACCGTTTGCCGCCTTTGTTCACGGAACAGTTGGTGAAATTGAAGCCGGGCCAGATCACGCCCATCATCAAGAGCAACACCGGTTTTCACATCCTCAAGCTGGTGGACCGCCGCAGCGCGGCCGAAGCGCAAGCCGTCGCTGCCGTGCAGCAAACGCATGCGCGCCATATCTTGCTGAAAATTACGCCGACCTTGTCGGCGGCCGAAGCCAAGCGTAAATTGCTGGAATTGAAAGAGCGCCTCGATAACAAGGCCGCCAAGTTCGAAGACCTGGCCCGCTTGTTCTCGAACGACGGTTCGGCGGCTAAGGGCGGCGACCTGGGTTGGCTGTATCCGGGCGATACCGTACCGGAATTTGAAACGGCGATGAATGCGCTGAAGCCGGGCGAAGTGAGCGAGCCGATCGAATCGAGCTTTGGTTTCCACTTGATCGAAGTGCTGGAACGCAAGAGCGACGATGTCTCGAAAGAGAAGCAGCGCAGCGCCGCCCGCAACGCCTTGCGCGAACGTAAGCTGGAAGAAGCGACGGAAAACTGGGCGCGCGAAGTACGCGACCGTGCCTATGTCGAATTCCGCGCGGACGACCAGTAATGCTGCCGACAATTTGTGCATGAATAACTTGCCTGTCTTACGCCGCCCGGCCATCGCCATTACCTGTGGCGAACCGGCCGGTGTCGGTCCGGAAATTTCGATCCGCGCCGCCTGGGCCATGCGGCATGATGTTAACTGCATCCTGCTGGGCGACGCCGCCTTCCTGGCGCTGACGGCCAGCCTGATCGACCCGGAGATTCGCCTGGCAGCGCTGTCGTTGCAAGCCGTGCGCAACAACGGCCTGCCCCAGTTCGGCCCCGGCCGCCTGGCCGTGATCGATATTCCGACTGTCAATAATGTCATTCCTGGCGTACTCGACAAGGAAAACGGGCGCTCCGTGCTCGCTACCCTGGACGCGGCTGTGGAAGGTGTCCAGGCAGGCTGGTTTGGCGCCATGGTCACGGCGCCCTTGCAAAAGAGCACGATCAACGACGCCGGCGTGGCCTTTTCCGGCCATACGGAATACCTGGCAGAAAAAACCAAGACGCCGCAGGTGGTGATGATGCTGGCCGGCGAACCCGGCCAGGGCGAACCGACCCTGCGCGTGGCGCTGGCCACCACGCACCTGCCCTTGAAGGACGTCTCCGCTGCCATTACCATGGACAGCTTGGCCGTCACCCTGGATATTCTCCAGCTTGATTTGCAACAGAAATTCGGCATCGCCGCGCCGCGCATCCTGGTCACCGGCCTGAACCCCCACGCGGGCGAGGGCGGCTACCTGGGGCGTGAGGAAATCGAGGTCATCGCCCCGGCGATTGCCGCGGCGCAAGCGCGCGGCATCGATGTGCGCGGACCGTTCCCGGCCGATACCTTATTCCAGCAGAAGTATCTGGCCGATGCCGATTGCGTGCTGGCCATGTACCACGATCAGGGCTTGCCCGTGCTGAAGTATGCCACCTTCGGGCGCGGCATCAATATCACCCTGGGCTTGCCGCTGATACGCACCTCGGTCGACCACGGCACGGCGCTGGACCTGGCCGCGCAAGGGCTGGGGCTGGCCGATTGCCACAGCATGGAGCAGGCCCTGCAAACGGCGCTCGATATGCTGCGCGCCAGCAGCCACGTTTGATACCCACCGGTTTTACCCCGCTACACCGCCTCTAGAATAGAAAAACAGAATATGAAACACGTTGCCCGCAAACGCTTTGGCCAGAACTTCCTGCATGACCGCTTCGTCCTGAACGACATCACGGCCGCCATCGCGCCGCAGGCTGACGATGCCATGGTCGAGATCGGCCCCGGCCTGGGCGCCATGACGGAGCAGTTGCTGCGCCACTTGACGCAGATGCATGTGGTCGAACTGGACCGCGACCTGATCGTGCGCCTGGAAAAGACCTTCAATCCGGCCAAGCTGACGATTCACTCGGGCGACGCGCTGAAATTCGATTTTGCGCAAATTCCCGTGCCGGCCGGCCAGAAACTGCGCATCGTGGGCAACTTGCCGTACAACATTTCCAGCCCCCTGCTGTTCCACCTGGCGGACTTCGCGCCGCTGGTAAAAGACCAGCATTTCATGCTGCAAAAAGAAGTCGTCGAGCGCATGGTGGCCGAGCCGGGCAGCAAGGCGTATGGCCGCCTGTCCGTGATGCTGCAATGGCGCTATACCATGTCGCTGTTGTTCATCGTGCCGCCGACGGCGTTTGATCCGCCGCCGAAAGTGGAATCGGCCATCGTGCGCATGATCCCCGTGGCCGAGCGCCTGGCCTGCGACCAGGCGACCCTGGAGGCGGTGGTCATGAAGGCCTTCTCGCAGCGCCGCAAGGTGATCCGCAACTGCCTGGCCGGCATGTTTACTGAAGAGCAGATCAAGGCAGCCGGCATCGACCCGACCAAGCGTCCGGAAACCGTGGGGCTGGAGCAATATGTAGCCTTGGCCAATCTGCTGAAAGCGCCTGCTTAAGCTTTAACTTAAAACCATTGGTCGACCTGCTGCAGATCCTGTCTCAGGGCTGAAAAGCAGTCGTCCACATGGTGGTTGCGGCTGATTTCATTGCGCCGCATCAAGGCGATCTTGCGCTTGCACGTGGGTTGGCGCAAGGGCGCCACGTGCAGTTCTTCGTCATTGAGGAAAGTCGTGTACAGGCTGGGCATGATGCCCACGGCGATGCCGGCGCGCACCACGCCATACAGCGACTCACTGTGTATCATCTGGTACAGGCTCGACGGGCTCAAACCATGCTGGCGCAGCGCGCTCGAGGCAAACTCCCAGATGCTGCCCTTGGTAAACACGACGATTTCCTGCCCCGCCAGCTGCTCCCAGCGCACTTCCTTGAGCGGTGCCAGCGCATGACGTCCCGCCGTCACCAGCACCAGCTCGTCTTCAAACAGGCCCACGCTTTCCAGCGAGACGGAACCGGGCACCTCGATGCCCACGCAAAAGTCCAGCTGGCCCGAATGCAACGCGTGCAGCAAGCCGTCATTGGGCATGTCCGACAGGACGATTTCCACTTCATCGCCATGCTGCTCGCTGTAGCGCGCCACCACCACGGCCGTCATCGCCATGGCGGACGGGATCGCGCCGATGCGGATGCGGTGGCGGCCGCTGCCGATGGCGCGCTGGATATCGGCAAAGGTGTTACTCGCTGTATTCAATAAATGCGTGGCGTAATCAAGCGCCAGCTTACCTTCGCGCGTCAGTTCCAGCTGGTGGGTTGTGCGGTTAAACAACTTTTTTCCCAGCTGATTTTCCAGCAGCTTGATCGATGCGCTGAGCGCAGGTTGGGTCACGCACAATTCCTGTGCGGCCTTGCTGAAGCTGTTTACCCGGGCTAAGGTGGCAAACGCTTGTAAATGTCGTAAGGAAATCTTTTTGCTCAGTTCATGCATGGGCGTTGCTTATTAGAAAAAGTAATGGATTTATAAAAATAAACAAATTTTCTTATCCCGCAATTTACCATATTCTGAACTGGTCTTTACTTGTCTTGAAGGCAACAATCTTCAGAGAAGCGCTTGCCAGGCGGCGCCGGTACTCGCGCTAGCACGCCATGCAGGGGACGCATCAATAAAATAATTCCAAAAAACTCAGGGTTTATTCTTTTTAGGGTGGCGGCGATGAACAAATGGATGACGGGAACGATGGTGGTGGGTGGCTTGCTGGCGGCGCAGGGCGCCGCGCAGGCGCAAAGCAGCGTGCAAGTGTATGGCTTGCTGTCGGCCGGTATTGGCTATGTGTCGGACGAGGGTAAGGGCAGCCGCACGCATGCGCTGAGCGGCACGAATCAGAATCCCCGCATCGGTTTCCGCGGCCAGGAAGACCTGGGCGACGGTACCAAGGCTATCTTCGTGCTGGAAAACGGTTTTAACGTCATGACGGGCACGGCTGCGCAAAGCGGCCGCCTGTTCGGCCGCCAGTCGTATGTGGGCCTGTCGAGCAATGACAAGGGCACCCTGACCCTGGGCCGCCAGTACGAAGCCGTCAAGGACCTGCTGGGCCCGGTGGTCATCGCCAGTAACGGCGTGCATATCGGCGACAACGACAATGGCTACAACAACTTGCGCGTGCAGAATGCCGTCAAGTATGTCAGCCCGAACCTCAGCAACCTGTCGTTCACAGGCCTGTACGGTTTCAGCGAAAATCCGGCGGACTCCAACCGCAACCGCGTCTATAGCATGGGTGCCGGCTACAAAGTCGATGCCTTCAGTTGGGCCGTCGCCTATACCAAGATGTATCACCCGAACAGCCCCGATGCGCCGAATGGCGCCATCGGCAACGACTACGGCAGTTCCCTGTTGATTTTCAACAAGAGCGCCGTCAAGGGCGCGGGCGTGGACAGCCAGGCCATCGCCGGCACGGGAGGCTTTTATAATGTGGGCAGGACCAAGTTTGGCGCGCTGTACACCAACGTGCGCTACCACTACCTGGATCAAAGCAATCTGACCCTGCAAAACGTGGATCTGAACGTGAACCACAAGCTGACGGAAGCGCTGAACCTGGGCGCATCATATTTCTTCACTACCGGAAAATATGACGTGATTAACAAGACGCCGAAATGGCATCAGGTCAACTTCCAAGCCGATTACTTCCTGTCCAAGCGCACCGATGTCGCCATCACCTGGAGCTACCAGAAAGCGGCCGGCGATGCGACGTTCGCCCGCGTGTTCGGTTTCGGTGCCTCTGGCGGCAAGACGCAAAGTGTCCTGATCGTCGGCATGCGACATTATTTCTGAGTCTGATTCATCTTTACAGGCGCTGTCCCGCAGCGCCGTCCCCTGAAAGGAAGCATCTTGAAAAAGCACCTCATGTTGGCGTTGAGCCTAGGCTTGCTGGCAAACGCCGCCCACGCGGAAAAACGCGAGCTGGTCATTTCGGCCTATCCGATTGCCCAGCCCTTGTTCATGAAGTATGTGTACGAGCCGTTCAAGGCCAAATGCGGGTGCGATATCAAGGTGGAAACGGGGAATAACGCGGATCGCATCGCCAAGCTGGTGGTGCACAGCAAGAACCCGGTGATCGACCTGGTGCTGCTGTCCGATTCCGGCATGCTGGAAGCGGCGCAAAAGGGCGTGATCCAGCCCATGGATTACTCCAAGCTGAGCAATTACAAGGCCCTGTACGACGTGGCGAAAAACCCCATCGGCGGCAACTTCGCCGTCGGCTACACGCTGTACTCGGTCGGCCTGGTGTACCGCAGCGACAAGATTGCCCCGCTGACGTCCTGGAAGGACCTGTGGCGCCCCGAACTGAAAGGCCGCGTGGCCTTCCCCGACGTGAGCACCACGCAGGGCCCGTTGATGCTGCGCATGGCCGATGCGGCATGGGGCGGCAAGACGGATGACTACGCCACCGGCTTTGCCAAGATCGTCGGCATGAAGGGCAACGTCGTCACGTTTTCGAAAAACAGCGCGCAACTGGCCGCCCTGTTCGCGCAAGATGAAATCTGGGCCGCGCCCGTGGCGCGCTTTACCTGGTCGCAAATGCTCAAGACGGGCCTGCCCCTGAAGTGGAGCATCCCGGCCGAAGGCCAGGCGGCGGGCATGAACGTGATGGGCATCGTTGCCGGTTCGAAGAATGCGGACCTGGCGTACCAGTTGATGGATTTCTGGCTGTCCAAGGAAGTGCAGACGCAACTGGCGACCAATCTGGTCGACTCGCCCGTCAACAAGGACGTGCGCCTGTCGGTGGCCGCCGCGCAATTCAATACCTATGGCGCCGATCAAATCAGTTCGCTGAAATTCGTCAAGCCGGAAACCATCCTCAAGCAGCGCAGCAACTGGATGACGCAGTGGAACAAGGCCATGAGCAAATAGTGGTGACGAGGAGAAAACACCATGTTTGCTGATCCAAAAAAGCGCCTGGGACTGCTGCTGGTCCTGCCGGCGCTGATCTTTATCGTCGTCTGCTTCCTGCTGCCCGTGCTGGCCTTGCTGGTCGACGCCTTCCGCGTCGGCGACGGCATGCAGTGGGGCGTTGACCGCTTCATTGAATTCTTCTCGCAGGAATTTAACCGCACCATCTTTTGGCGCACGCTGCGCATCGCCGCGCTGGTGACGCTCGCCTCCATCATCCTCGGCTATCCGGCCGCGCAAGCCGTGGCGCGCGTGTCGCCAAAGTGGCGCGGGCTGGTGGTGGGCATGATGATCTTGCCGCTGATGGTCTCGCCGATTGCGCGTACCTACGCCTGGATCGTGCTGCTGGGCCGCAATGGCGCCGTCAACGCGGCACTCGTCAACATGGGCTTCACGGAAGAGCCGCTGCGCTTGCTGTTCAGCGAATTCGCCGTGTTTGTCGGCTTGCTGCAATTGCTGTTGCCGCTGATGCTGATGTCGCTGGCGGGCGCGCTGGAAAACCTGCCGCGCGACGTGGAACCGGCCGCCGCCACTTTGGGCGCCAATCCATGGCAAGTGTTTTGCAAGGTCACCCTGCCGCTGACGCAGGAAGGCCTGGTCGTCGGCGGCACCCTGGTGTTTACGGGCTGCGTGACGGCCTACGTGACGCCGGCCTTGCTGGGCGGCACCAAGGTGCTGATGCTGGAAACCCTGCTGTACCAGAAGGTCAGCGTGGAGAGCGATTTCGGCGCCGCCAATGTCATCGCCGTCATCCTCGTCTGCATGACCCTGCTGGTCAACGCCGGCCTTAAACGTATTTCCTCGAGCCGGAGCTCCGTATGAAAGAAAGCCTGTTTTCACGTGTCGTCCTGTGGCTGGTGTTTTTGTTCCTGCTGGGACCTTTCGCCATCGTCGTGCTGGCGGGCTTTTCCGGCGGCGAAACCCTGGCGTTCCCGCCCGAGTCGTACTCGTTGCGCTGGATACTCGAAGTGTGGGCTGCGCCCGAGTTCCGCCGCGCCTTCCAGACCAGCCTGGAGATCGGCCTGATCGCCACCGTCATCGCGCTGTTGCTGGGCATTCCCGTCGCGTATGCGTTTTCGCGCATGCCGCCACCGGGCATCGGCGCTATCCGCCAGATACTGACGTCGCCGCTGATCATTCCCGCCATCCTCGTCGGTTTGGGCTTGCTGCATCACCTGGTGCTGACCATCAATGCGCCCGTGTATGTGGGCCTGTTGATCGGCCACATCGCGCTGTTGATTCCGTATTCGGTGCGCGTGGTGTACGCCAGCCTGGTGAATTTGCGCGTGGATATCGAGGATGCCGCCATCACCTTGGGTGCGTCGCGTCTGCGCGCGTTTTTCATGATCGTGCTGCCGAATATCCGCAACGCCGTGATCGCCGCCTTCTTCCTCGCCTTCGTCACCTCGTTCAACCAGGTGCCTGTCTCGCTGTTCCTGACGGGGCCTGGCATCAGCACCTTGCCGATCGAGATGCTGGGACATATGGAAAACAGCTTCGATCCATCGATCGCTGCCCTGTCGACCTTGCTGGTCTTGTTCACCATGGCCTTCGTGATGGTGACCGAGAAGGTGCTGGGCATTTCTAAATACATGTAAGAGGCAACATACGATGAGTTATCTGGAACTGCACAAGCTGAACCTCGGCTACGCCAAGAACACGACGTCCGTGAAAGACCTGGATTTGCACGTCGAGCAGGGCGAACTGATTTCCCTGCTGGGCCCCAGCGGCTGCGGCAAGACCACCACCATGCGCGCCATCGCCGGCCTGATGCCGCTGCAATCGGGCCGCATCGTGCTCGACGGCCGCGAAATCGGCAAGCTGGCACCGAACAAGCGCAATATCGGCATGGTGTTCCAGTCGTACGCGCTGTTCCCGCACCTGAACGTGTACGACAACATCGCTTTCGGCTTGCGCCTGCGCAAGGTTGCGCCAGCCCTGTTGAAAACCAAGGTGGAAGCGGTGATCGCCGCCGTGGGACTGACGGGTTTCGAGACGCGTTTGCCGGCGCAGATGTCGGGTGGCCAGCAGCAACGCGTGGCGCTGGCGCGCGCCATCGTCGTCGAACCGGCCCTGCTGTTGCTGGATGAACCGCTGTCGAACCTGGACGCCAAGCTGCGCGTGCAGATGCGCGCCGAGTTGCGCCGCATCCAGCGCGAACTGGGCATCACCATGCTGTACGTGACGCATGACCAGGAAGAAGCGCTGGCTTTGTCCGACCGTATCGTCGTCATGAACAGCGGCCGCATCGAGCAATTGGCCGCGCCGGAAGCCGTCTTCAATACGCCGTCGACGCGATTTGTCGCCAACTTCATGGGCTTTGAAAACCTGTTCGACTACCGCGATGGCGCGCTGCACCATGCGGGCGCCAGCTTGCCGTACACGTCTCCCGTCGCTGCCGGCACCACGCTGCTGGGCTGGCGTCCGGACAAGGTGCGCGTCTGCGCGCCGGACGACGCAGCTGGCCAGTACCCGGGCAGCGTGCTGGCGCGGGGCTTCCTGGGCGACACCGTCGAATACCTGCTGCAAACGCCGCTGGGCCAGGTCAAGGGTATCTGCGCGGCCGGTGGCGCCGCCTGGCGCGAAGGCACGGCCGTGTCCTTCGTGCTGCCATCCGACAGCGCCCTGTGTTTGGCTGCTTGATGTTTTAACGTGAGAGCATCATGGACAAAACCTTGAAAAAAATCTGGCTCGATACCGATCCCGGTTTCGACGACTGGCTGACGATGCTGCTCTTGGGCAGCAATCCCGACATCGCGTGGCTGGGCGTGAGCGTGGTGGCGGGCAATGCGCCTGTCGATATCACCTACGACAACGCCCTGCGCATCAAGGCCCATGATGGCTTGACGGTGCCCATTTATCGCGGTTGCGAAGAACCGCTGGGCGGCGTCATCGAGACGGCGCAGCGCATCCTCGGCGACAGCGGCATGCCGACGACAGGCGAAATCTTGCCGCCCGGTGCCGCCAGCGACGCCGCAGGCCATGCCGTCGACGCGCTGATCGCCGCCGTGCGCGCCCACCCCGGCCAGATTACCATCATGGCCATCGCGCCGATGACGAATTTGGCCACGGCGCTGGCCAAGGCGCCCGATATCGCTGAAAAAATCGTCGAAATCATCCTGATGGGCGGCTCGACCGACCAAGGCAACCACACGGCGGCCGCCGAATTCAATATCTATGCGGACCCGGAAGCGGCCGCCCAGGTCTTCAAGTCCGGCATCCCGCTACGCATGTTCGGCTTGAACCTGTGCCGCCAACTGCTGGTGACGAATGCCGAAGTGCAGCAGCTGCGCGCCATCGGCACGCCGCGCGCGCAGCGCGTGGCCGGCTACCTGGAAGCGTATGTGCGTATCCGCAGCAGCGACGGTTCCGTGCCCATGCCCATGTACGACCCGGTAGTGGCCCTGTACCTGGAAGCACCGCAGCTGTTCCAGTTCCAGAGCGCCCACGTGGCCATCGAATTGACGGGCGAACTGACGCGTGGGATGACGGTGTGCGAATTTCGCGTGCCGCGCCGCGCCGCCATCAACACGCAGGTGGCGATGCTGGCCGACGGTCCGGCCGCCATCGAGCGCTTGATGCGCCGCCTGGCCGCCATTCTCGTCTGACCTTTTTCCCACTAACGAAGCGAGCTTCATGAGTAACCCTGCCGACACCCTGCCTGCCCTGAGCATCGAACAGTTTTTACGCGCCATGCCGAAGGTGGAGCTGCATTGCCACCTGTTTGGCACGGTGCGGCAAGCCACTTTCCGTGCGCTGGCGGCCAAGACGGGCAATGTCGTCACCCCCGAAGAAATCGATGCGTTCTATACGCGCGGTGACAAGCCCGTTGGCGTACTGCGCGTGCTGCGCGCGCTTGACGCGCACCTGATCGTCTCGCCGACGGACCTGTATTGCCTCGCCTACGAATACCTGGAAGACGTGCATGGCCACGGCGTGCGCTACGCGGAGTTCTTCTGGAACCCCACCGGCACCGTGCGTATGTCGGGCATCCGCTATGACTCGGCGCAAGACGCCATCGTGGCCGCCATCCGCGACGCGCAGCGCGATTTTGGCGTGATCGGCCGTTTGATCCCCAGCATCGACCGTGAAGCCGCTCCCGCAGAAGCCCTGCAGATGGTGGAATGGATGAAGAAGCACCGCGCGCCGGAAGTCATCGGCATCGGCATCGACTACCGCGAAAACGACCGTCCGCCCGAACTGTTCATCGAAGCCTACCGCGCCGCGCGCGAGGCGGGCTTCAAGTGCACGGCGCACGCGGGCGAGTTCGGCATGCCGTGGATGAACGTGGCGACGGCCATCGAGCAATTGCAGGTGGACCGGGTCGACCATGGCTACACGATTGTCGACAATCCCGCGCTGGCGCAGCGCTGCGTCGAGCGTGGCCTGGTATTTACCGTGGTGCCGACCAATTCGTATTATCTGCGCACCCTGGCGCCCGAGCGCTGGGCCCTCGATCACCCGATCCGCGCCATGGCCAAGCTGGGCTTGAAACTGCATCCGAACACGGACGACCCGACCCTGCACCACGTGACGCCGACGGGCGCCTGGATGATGATGCGCGAATTCGGTTTCGGCCTCGATGACATGCGCGGCTTCATGTTGAATGGCCTCGATGCGGCCTGGATAGCCGAGTCCACGCGGCGCGACTGGCGCGCGCAATTCACGCGTGAATTCGACGCGCTGCGTGCGCGCGTCAACGAAGAGTCTTAAGCCGACACGGGGGCCGGCGCCAGCAGCGACGGAAACGCCCGCTGCGGACACGCCTGCCGCTCGCACACCTTGCAGCCCGTGCCGATGGGCGTGGCGCTGCTCGGGTCGTGCAAATCGAGTCCCTTCGAATAAATCAATCGGTGCGCCTGCGAGATGTCGCAGCCCAGCGCCACGGCAAAGGTCTTGCCCGGCGCCCGGAAGCCGGGCGAGGCCGTGCTGACCTGGCGCGCGATCCACAGATAGGTGCAGCCGTCGGGCATGCTGGCCACTTGCGTGAGCACCTGGCCCGGATGGCTGAAGGCGTCGTACACGATCCACAGGGGGCAGGTGCCACCCACCCTTGAAAAGTGAAAGTCCGTGGCCGACTGGCGCTTCGAGACATTGCCGGCGCGGTCGACGCGCACGAAGAAGAAGGGCAATCCCGCCGCCTCGGGGCGCTGCATGGTGCTCAAACGGTGGCACACGGCTTCGAAACCCACGCCGAACTGGTGCGCCAGGCGCTCGATATCGTAGGCGCGCGTTTCCGCCGCCTGCAAGAAGCGTTGGTACGGCATCAAGAGGGCGCCCGCGAAATAATTGGAAAACGCCAGGCGCGCGCTGGTTTGCGCGGCCGCGCCGGAGAATCCCGCCGCCAGCACCAGGGCGTCGATCAGCTCGCTGTGCTCGAGCAGACTGATTTGCGCCGCCATCTGGAAGGCGCGCTGGCCGCCCGTCAGGGTGTCGGGCAGCCACAGGATATGTTGTTGTGCATCGAACCGGTGCTTGCGCACCATGCCCGCATCGCCATCGGACAGTTGAACCTGGATGCCGTGGCACTCCAGCAAGCGGCTTTGCAGCGCGTCGAGCGTGCGCAGGGCGGGATCGAATTCACCGGCCACGAGCTCTGCCGCCCGGTCCAGTTCATCGATGTAGTTTTGCCGCCGGTTCAGGTATTCGCGCACTTCCTCGTCCGTAGACGGGGCGGCCGAGCTGGCGCCACGGCTGCCATCATCGAGGCGCGCCGCCAGGGTATCGGCCCGTTCCGCCATCACCCGGTAACGCCGCTGCAGCAGCAGAATCGAGCGCGCCAGTTCCGGCATGTTTTCCACCAGCATTTTGAGTTCGGCCATCGAGGTAGGTGGCGCGTCGGGCAATTCGCCAAACACGTCGCGCACGTCGGCTACCAGGCTGGCGCTGTCGTGTTCGGAGAAGATTTGCGGATCGACCCCCAGTACTGTGCCGATGCGCAACAGAATCGGCACCGTCAGCGGGCGCTGGTTGCGTTCCATCTGGTTCAGATAGCTGGGCGATATGCCCAGGGACTTGGCCAGCGCCACCTGCGTCATGCGCCGTTCTTCGCGCAGGCGCTGCAGGCGCACGCCCATGAAAACCTTCGCCATTGCGTTTCCTCTTCCCCGGTTTGTGGAATCTGCAAATTAACAACATTTGCAGATTAACAGATTCAGCTTTGCATTATCTCGCATTTTCACGCCTTGTTTGCGGCCCGTATTGTGCGAATAATGCAAACAGACCACTACCCCAATGAGGAGACACCGAGTGACCACGCAAAACGCTGCTGCTATGAATGTTCCGACTGTTCCACTGCTGATCAACGGCGAGTGGGTTGAGTCCCAAACCACCGTCTGGCGCGATGTCGTCAATCCGGCCACGCAGGAAGTATTGGCGCGTGTGCCGTTCGCCACGCCCGATGAAGTCAATGCGGCCATCGCCTCGGCCCAGCGCGCCTTCAAAACCTGGCGCAAGACGCCGATCGGTGCGCGTGCCCGCATCTTTTTGAAGTTGCAACAACTGATCCGCGAAAACATGGCCGACCTGGCCGCCACCCTGACGATGGAACAGGGCAAGACCCTGCTCGACGCGGAAGGCGACGTCTTCCGTGGCCTGGAAGTGGTCGAGCATGCCGCCAATATCGGCACCCTGCAGATGGGCGAATACGCGCAGAACGTGGCCGGTGGCGTCGATACCTACAGCGTGATGCAGCCGCTGGGCGTGTGCGCCGGCATTACCCCGTTCAACTTCCCCGCCATGATCCCCCTGTGGATGTTCCCGATGGCCATTGCCTGCGGCAATACCTTCGTGCTGAAACCATCGGAGCAAGACCCGCTGGTGACGGAAAAACTCGTGCGCCTGGCTTTGCAGGCAGGCATCCCGGCTGGCGTGCTGAACGTGATCCATGGCGGCGAAGACGTGGTCAACGCCCTGTGCGACCACCCGGACATCAAGGCGATTTCGTTCGTGGGCTCAAGCAAGGTGGGCACGCATGTGTACCAGCGCGCCAGCTTGAATGGCAAGCGCGCGCAATGCATGATGGGCGCCAAGAATCACGCCGTCGTCTTGCCGGACGCCAATAAGGAACAGACCCTGAACCAGTTGCTGGGCGCGGGCTTCGGCGCGGCCGGCCAGCGTTGCATGGCCGCATCCGTCGCCGTGCTGGTGGGCGCAGCGCGCGAGTGGCTACCGGAACTGTCCGCCAAGGCGCAAACCTTGACGGTCGGCGCGGGCAAGGACAATCCGGACCTTGGCCCCGTCATCTCTTGCGCGGCGAAAGAGCGCGTGTTCAGCCTGGTCGCCAAGGGCATCGAGCAGGGCGCCGTGCTGACCCTCGACGGCCGCGACGTGAAGGTCGATGGCTATCCGAACGGCAACTTCGTCGGGCCGACAATCTTGTCCGGCGTGAAACCCGGCATGGTCGTGTATGACCAGGAAATCTTTGGCCCCGTCTTGATCGTCGTCGAAGTCGATACCCTGGATGACGCCATCGCCCTGGTGAACGCGAATCCGAACGGCAACGGCACGGCCCTGTTCACGCAAAGCGGCGCGGCCGCACGCTATTTCCAGGAAGAAATCGACGTGGGCCAGGTCGGCATCAACGTGCCCATTCCCGTGCCCGTCCCGCTGTTCAGCTTTACGGGTTCGCGCGGCTCGAAACTGGGCGACCTGGGTCCGTTCGGCAAGCAAGTCGTGCTGTTCTACACGCAGACGCAAACCATCACCCAGCGCTGGTTCACGGATGCGGCCTCGGTGGGCAAGGTCAACACCACCATCAGCCTCAAATAAGGAGCTGGCATGGACTTTGAGTTGAGCGACGAGCAGCGCGAGTTCCAGCAGGCGGCGCGCGCGTTTGCCGAAGGCGAACTGGCGCCGCAAGCAGCGCATTGGGATGCGGAATCGATTTTCCCCGTGGACACCATCGCCAAGGCGGGCGAGATGGGATTTTGCGGCCTGTACACGCCGCAGCGCTGGGGCGGCCTGGGCCTGTCGCGCCAGGATGCGGCCATCGTCTTCGAGGAGCTGGCCGGTGGCTGCACCTCGACCACGGCCTACATCACCATCCACAACATGGCCACCTGGATGCTGTCGCGCTGGGGGCAAGAAGCCCTGTGCGACGAGTGGGTACCGGCCCTGGCTGCCGGCCAGAAGCTGGCCAGCTATTGTTTGACGGAACCGCAGTCGGGCTCCGACGCGGCATCGTTGCGCACGAAAGCTGTCAGGGATGGTGACTTTTATGTGCTGGACGGCACGAAAGCGTTTATCTCCGGCGCGGGCCAGACAGACATGCTGATCGTCATGGCGCGCACGGGCGGCGAGGGTGCGGCCGGGATTTCCGCGTTTGCCGTGCCGGCGAATCTGCCCGGCATCGTGTATGGCAAGAAAGAGGAAAAGATGGGCTGGAATAGCCAGCCCACGCGCATCATCAGTTTCGACCAGGTGAAAGTGCCTGTTGGTAACTTGCTGGGGGCGGAAGGCGAAGGCTTTGCGATTGCCATGAAGGGCATCGATGGCGGGCGCATCAACATTGCCGTGTGCTCGGTGGGCACGGCACAAGCGGCCCTCACGCGGGCGCAGGCGTACATGAAGGAGCGCACGCAGTTCGGCCGCGAGCTGGCGCAATTCCAGGCGCTGCAGTTCAAGCTGGCCGACATGCTGACGGAACTGGTGGCGGCGCGCCAGATGGTGCGCCTGGCGGCCTGGAAACTGGACCAGGAAAGCCCGGACGCCACGGCGTATTGCGCCATGGCCAAACGTTTCGCCACGGATGTGGGCTTCAATGTCGCCAACGATGCGCTGCAGCTGCACGGCGGCTACGGCTACATCCGCGAGTATCCGCTAGAGCGCCATGTGCGTGACACGCGGGTGCACCAGATCCTGGAAGGGACGAATGAAATCATGCGCCTGATCGTCGCGCGAGCGATTTTGAAAGATGGCGCCACGGAGACCTTACGATGAGCAAAGTGTATACCAACCTGCTGCTGGAACGCCGTGGCCATACGGCCTTGGTGACCCTCGACAACCCACCCGCCCACACGTGGACTCTGGCCAGCCTGAACGCGCTGACGCAGCTGGTGGCCGACCTGAATGCCGACCCGGACGTGTACGCGTTGGTGATCACGGGCGGCGGCGCCAAGTTCTTCTCGGCCGGCGCCGACCTGAAAGTGTTTGCCGACGGCAACAAGGACACGGCGTTTGCCATGGCCGCCGCGTTTGGCGAGGCCTTCGAGGCGCTGTCGGCGTTTCGCGGCGTCAGCATCGCCGCCATCAATGGCTATGCCATGGGCGGCGGGCTCGAATGCGCGCTGGCCTGTGACATCCGCATTGCCGAGGAGCATGCGCAGATGGCCTTGCCGGAAGCATCGGTCGGCTTGCTGCCGTGCGCGGGTGGCACGCAGCACTTGCCGTGGCTGGTAGGCGAAGGCTGGGCCAAGCGCATGATACTGTGTGGCGAGCGCGTCGATGCGGCCAAGGCCCTGGCCATCGGCCTGGTCGAGGAAGTCGTGCCAACCGGCAAGGCCGCCGCCACGGCGCTGGCGCTGGCCGCCAAGGTGGCGCGCCAGAGCCCCAGCAGCGTGACGGCGTGCAAGACCCTGATCCAGGGCGCGCGCAGCCATCCGCTGGTCAATTCCTTGCCTGATGAACGCTCCCTGTTCCTGGGCCTGTTCGATACGCAAGACCAGAAAGAGGGTGTGCAAGCGTTCCTGGAAAAACGTCCGGCGGAGTGGCGCAATGGCTGAAACCTTGGGTGAAATCGTGGCTGAAACCTTGCTTGAAACCGTAAAAATCGAGGAGCGCGACTGTCCCGGCGGCATGAAGCTGGGCGTCATTACCTTGGACGCGCCGAAATCCCTGCATGCCCTGACCCTGGCAATGATACGCGCCATCGATGGCGCCCTGGTGCGCTGGGCCGGTGACGCGGCCATCGCCTGCGTGGTGCTGCAATCGTCGACCGACAAGGCGTTTTGCGCAGGCGGCGATGTACGCAGCTTGCGTTCGGCCGTGTTTGACCAGCCTGGCGTCGTACCGAACCCGCAGGCGCTCGCTTTCTTTGCCGAGGAATACCGGCTAGACCACCGCATCCATACCTATGCAAAGCCGCTGCTGGTGTGGGGCGGCGGCATCGTCATGGGAGGCGGCCTGGGCTTGATGGCGGGTGCCAGTCACCGCGTGGTGACGGAAAGCACGCGCATCGCCATGCCGGAAATCACGATCGGCCTGTTCCCCGACGTGGGCGGCAGCTGGTTCCTGGGCCGCATGCCGGGGCGCAGCGGCCTGTTCCTGGGCTTGACGGGTGCGCCGATGAACGTGGCCGATGCCCTGTTTACAGGCCTGGGTGACTATTTTCTGCGCCAGGAAGAGCGCGCCATGGTGCTCGACGCGCTGGCGCTGGCGCAATGGCAAGCTTCCCCGCAGGCCAATCACCAGCAGTTGAGCCGCTTGCTGCGCGGCTTGTCGGCGCCCGCGTCCATGTTGCCCGTCTCTGAAGTGCGCACCAACTTCGACGCCATCGCCGCCTTGACGCAAGCGCCCACCTTAGCCGAAGTGGTGGCCGCCATAGCCGCCTATGACGGTGATTCGGCCTGGCTGCAAAAGGCCGCTCACTCGCTGGACAAGGGCGCACCCAGCTCGGTGGCCCTGGTATGGGCCATGCGCGAACGCACGCGGCATCTGAGCCTGGCACAAGTGTTCCAGTTGGAACTGATCGTTGCCGTGCAATGCTGTGCCCATGCGGACTTCAGCGAAGGCGTACGCGCTTTGCTGATAGCCAAGGACAACGCGCCGCAATGGCAGCCGGCCAGCCTGGCCGACGTCAGCGCAACGTATCTGAATGAATATTTTGTCGCGCCGTGGAGTACGCATCCGCTGGCCGACCTACCCATTTAAACATTTAAGTAGTGCAGAAAAATGCTCAGGGCTAGGCGCCTTGCCGAAGGCAGTACGACCAGTACGACTAGGCAAGGCAACAACGCCATGGGTTTTTTAGGCGCTACAGGAGACATTATATGCAACATATCGCTTTCATCGGCCTGGGTAACATGGGCGCGCCGATGGCCCGCAACCTGGTGGCCGCCGGCTTCCATGTCTCCGTGTTCGACCTGGCGCCGGCGGCAGTGGCCTCGCTGGTCGAAGCGGGCGCCACGGCGGCCGCATCCGCCAGCGCAGCCGTGCAGACGGCCGACGCCGTCATCACCATGTTGCCAGCCAACAAGCACGTGCAGGACCTGTACCTGGCGGCTGGTGGCGTGCTCGATTCGGCCAAGCCTGGCGCCTTGTTCATCGATTGCAGCACCATTGCGGCCGATGTGGCGCGCCAGGTGGCGCAAGTGGCCAGCGAGCGGGGTTTTGCCATGCTCGATGCGCCCGTTTCGGGCGGCACGGCGGGTGCGGCGGCCGGCACCCTGACGTTCATCGTCGGCGGTAGCGTAGCGGCCTTGCAGCAGGCGCGGCCCCTGCTGGAAAAGATGGGCAAGAACATCTTCCATGCGGGCGAGGCGGGCGCGGGCCAGGTGGCGAAAATTTGCAACAATATGCTGTTGGGCATCTTGATGGCCGGTACGGCCGAGGCGCTGAACCTGGGCGTGGCGCATGGACTGGACCCGAAAGTGTTGTCCGACATCATGGCCAAGAGTTCGGGCCGCAACTGGACCCTGGAAGTGTACAACCCGTGGCCCGGCGTCATGGAGGGCACGCCCGCGTCACGCAACTACACTGGCGGCTTCGGCACGGCGCTGATGCTGAAAGACCTGGGCCTGGCGCAGCAGTCGGCCTTGTCGGCAAACGCGCCCACGCCACTGGGCGGCCTGGTGCGCCAGCTGTACCAGATGCATGCGCAAGCCGGTTATGCGCAGCAGGATTTCTCCAGCATCGTGCACATGTTGCAGCCGGGCTTGCAAATGCCTGCGGCCTGAGGAATTTTGGGCAAAAAAAAGCCCGCTGGTAAAAGCGGGCTAAATCCAATTCTTGGAAGAGTTGGAGGAGACAGATGCATTATGCTGCGTCGCCACATATAACTCCAATTTATCTTTTGAATATCAACTATAGATATTTGTGATATCTCTTCCCGGTAGCCGCGCAGCGGCTACCGTTCCCGCAACTCAGACCGGTTTACAGGCGATCTTTACCGTCGTCACATTCCCTTCGCCCATGGTGCCTTTTTCGGTACCTGTCGCCAGGTCGCACTGCAGACCCTTCGGCTGAACGGAGACGCTGATGGCATAGGTGCTGCCATAGTCGACAGAGCCGGCCATGGTAAAGGTTGTGGCGTCCTTGGCCACCGTTGTTATTGCACTACCGTTAATCAGCACCAGGCCGTCCACCGTCAGGCCGGAAACCGTGCCGCCGACGGTATATCTGTTTTGCGAGCAAGTAACGGCGGCGCTGATGTTGATGTAATGACCTGCCGAACCGGAGCCACCACTGATGCCGCAAGTCATGTGGGCAGGCTGGGTTTGTACGGTGATGTTGTAGTCGGTGCCATAGTCGATGCGTTTGATAAATGTAAACGCGGTCTTTCCGGATGGAACCGGGAGGGTGTCGCCGCCGTTGGCCAGGACCAGGCCGTCGGTGTTCAAGTTGCTGATGGTGCCACTGACATCATACGATGCCTTGCCGCCGCAAGCGGCCAGTCCCAGGGTCAGCAGCAGCGCGGCGAGTGGGCGCAAGCAGGATAACTTCATGTATTTCTCCAAAAAATAGGTGACGGATCGCAAGGATTACTGCGGCGTGCAGTCAAGTGTGGCCGCGGTCGTAGCGGCAGAGCCCATCGTGCCAACCGTATCGCTGGCGTCGGCACTCTTTGAACCCTGGAAGCGGCATGCCAGGCCCGTTGGCTGAGTCAGTATGGAAATGCCGTATGCGGCGCCGTCAGCAACGCTTTTGAATTCGTAGGAGGTGGTGCCAGCCAGTGGGCTGGTGCCGTTGGGGCCCATCACGAGGCGCAAGCCACCAGCGGTCAGGCCCGTGATCGTGCCGCTCAGCGGGTAGCTGTTGGTTGTGCAGATCACCTGGGCCGTGCTCACGGAATAGCTTGTTGCCTTGCCGCTGCCATTGGTAATGCTGCAAACGGCGCCCTTTGGCTGTTGCGCAATGGTGATATCGTAGCGGTCATCTGTCTTGACCAGCTTGGTGAAAACAACGGTGCCCTGGCCCGCAGTAACCGGCAAGCGTTCCCCGTCATTCAAGAGAATCAGGCCATCCTTGGCCAGGCCGCCGACGTTGACTTGCAGATACAGGTTGCCGCCGCTGCCGCCGCAGCCTGCCAGTGTGACGGCGCAAGCCGCCGCCAGCATCGAGCGCAGGTACAAATTTTTCATACATTCTCCAAAACGAATTAGGTTGGGTAGCGCAACGCGGACGCTGGCGCCGCATTGGAATGGCGCCTATTTTAGTCTATCTGGCAAGCTGAATGATCTTGCCTTGTATCACCCTGTAACAATTTTTCGCCGGGAAGCGCTGGCCCGGCCCCATTTCACGGGGCACAGCCATGCCGGCGGCGGCGATCAGTGCGACAATAGACGCAGGCTGCGCACCGTGGCGCGGCATCTACTGTGAATCCCATGTCTCTTGCTCCTGTAAAAGCTGCCGTACCGCCCAAGGCCATCCTGTTCGATCTCGACGATACCTTGTGGCCCATCGCGCCCGTGATTGCCGCCGCCGAAACCCTGCTGCACGATTGGCTGGCCACGCATGCGCCCAAGGTGGCGCAGCAGTTTTCCATCGAGGTGCTGCGCCAGCACCGTCTGGCCATGCTCAAGGAACAACCGCATTTCCATGGCAACCTGATCGAGTTGCGCCGCGCCGGTCTGCTGGCCGCCTTCGAGGCCGCCGGCGAGGATGCCGCCCTGGTCGATGGGGCCATCCTGCACTTCCTGGCCGCGCGCAACCGCGTCCAGCCGTATGACGACGTCTTGCCTGGCCTGGCCTGGATGGGGCAGCGCATGTTGGTCGGCTCGATCTCGAATGGCAATGCGGACCTTGACATTATCGGCCTGGCGCAGCATTTCAAGGTATCGATTGCTGCCAGTGATTTTGGCGTGGCCAAGCCCGATGCCAGCATCTTCCTGGCCGCTTGCGCCGCGCTGGAGGTGGCCCCGCATGAAGCCGTGTATGTGGGGGACGACCTGCATTTCGACGTGACGGGAGCGCAAGGAGCGGGCATGCGTGCCGTCTGGATGAACCGCAAGGGCAGCGACGCCCACCTGGCCGCCGGTGTGCAGCCCGACGCTATCTGCGCCAACTTTGACGAGTTGCTGTTGTGGCTGCAGCAGCAAGATTGATCGCCGCCGGACGGGCGAACGTGCATAATAGGTGCTGTTGATGCATGGTCGGCCGCTTTCATTGCCGCTTGATTAACAATATGCTTGTTTAAAGAATATTTGCTTACCTAAGACACCATGCAACTCGATACACGTGCCCAAACACTGCTGAAAGCCCTGGTCGAGCGATATATCGCCGACGGCCTGCCGGTCGGTTCGCGCGCCTTGTCGAAAATTTCCGGTCTGGATCTGTCGCCGGCCACGATCCGCAATATCATGGCCGACCTGGAGGAGCTCGGCTATGTGTCCAGTCCGCATACCTCGGCCGGTCGCATACCCACGCCGCGCGGCTACCGCATCTTTGTCGACACCTTGCTGACCGTCCGGCATCTGGATGAGCACATGGTGGAGTCGCGCATGCGCCTGCAGACGCCGCAGCCGCAAAAAACCATCGCCAACGCGGCGCAGATGCTGTCGTCGCTGTCGCAGTTTGCCGGCGTCGTGCTGAGTCCGCGCCGTGAATCCGTGTTCCAGCAAATTGAATTCTTGCGCCTGTCCGAAAAGCGCATCTTGCTCGTCATCGTCGCCCCGGGCGGCGACGTGCAGAACCGCCTGCTGCTGACGGAGGCCGACTATACGCCGGCGCAACTGGTGCAATCGGCCAATTACATCAACCAGAATTATGGCGGCCTGTCCTTCGATGCCGTGCGCGTTCGCTTGCAGGGTGAATTGCGCCAGCTGCGCGACGATATGGGCAGCCTGATGCAGGCGGCCGTGGAAGCGGGCAGCGAAGCGATGGCCGACCATAGCGATGACATGGTGATTTCCGGCGAGCGCAACTTGCTCAGCGTGAGCGATCTGTCATCAAATATGCATTCGCTGCGCCAGATGTTCGACATGTTCGAGCAAAAAACGGGCTTGATGCAGCTGCTCGACGTGTCGAGCAAGGCGACGGGCGTGCAGATCTTCATCGGCGGCGAATCGAACCTGGTGCCGATGGATGAAATGAGTGTGGTGACGGCGCCGTATGAAGTCAACGGCAAGATTGTGGGAACATTGGGAGTGATCGGACCGACGCGCATGGCTTATGAGCGCGTCATCCCGATTGTCGATATCACGGCCAAGTTGCTGTCAAGCGCACTTAGCCATCATTGAGCGCACTGACTGACGCGCCGGCTGCTCCCGTGAGAACGGCCGGCACGGATCAGGCGGTTTTGTGCGGGCAAGCCGTCTTGATGCAGTTGCCATAGATGGCCAAGGCGTGTTCGGCGATCTTGAAGCCGCGCTCTTCGGCCACTTTTTGCTGGCGGATTTCGATTTCTTCGTCGAAGAATTCTTCGACCCGGC
The DNA here is from genome assembly GCF_051380935.1 of Janthinobacterium algoris. Classification (NCBI taxonomy): domain Bacteria; kingdom Pseudomonadati; phylum Pseudomonadota; class Betaproteobacteria; order Burkholderiales; family Oxalobacteraceae; genus Janthinobacterium; species Janthinobacterium algoris. The sequence continues at coordinate 44,158 of NZ_JBNYXZ010000017.1, forward strand.
CACAGTCGAGGCATACCAGGTGATCGTGGTGGGAGCCTTCGTTGAGCTCGAAAATCGCCTTGCCGGTTTCAAAATGATTGCGGTTGAGCAAACCTGCCTGTTCAAATTGCGTCAGGACACGGTAGACAGTTGCCAAGCCAACATCCATATTGTCGGCCAGCAGAATTTTATAGACGTCTTCTGCTGTCAGGTGGCGTACCGGGCTACTCTGGAAGATATCGAGTATCTTCAGGCGTGGCAGGGTCGCTTTCAGGCCGCTTGCCTTGAGATCACTAGGATTGTTACTCATGTTTGTTGCTCGTATGTGGGTCAGGTGCTTTATCATATAGCGTTTTGTCGGGGAGTGCCAAAATATGCATTTTTTGGCAGGCCGGTCACTCCTGGCGTTTTGTTCATCCAATTGAGGTCATTTATGCGCGTAACACCGGCTGTATTGCCATCTCTCTGGCACCGTATTTCATTTCGAGCACCAGTCGTGGCAGGCATGGTCTGTGTCGCGCTCGCCATGTCCGGCTGCGCCAGCCGCGGCATCCTTGGCGAAAAGCCGGCAGCCAGCCAAAAAGAAGGCAAGGAAGTGGTCCCCGAACAGGGCGCACAAACGAACACCATTACGCCGCTGCAAAAATTCATGTGGTTTTTCTCGCCGTATCGTCCTGACATTCAACAAGGCAACTTTGTCTCCGAAGAGATGCTGGCCCAGTTGAAAGTGGGCATGACGCGTGACCAGGTGCGTTTCGTCCTCGGCACCTCCCTGCTGACCGACATTTTCCATGCCGACCGCTGGGATTATCCATTCCGCCTGGCCCGGGGCAGTGGCGAAACCACCAGCAGCCGTGTGGTCGTGTACTTCGGCAAGGATGGCAAAGTTGAACGTTTCGAAGGTGGCAACCTGCCGACGGAGAAAGAATACATCGACCGCATCGCCGGTCCGTCGCCGTTTGCCAAGGTCGCCAAGGCCGATGTGCCTGCCGCTGTCGTTCCATCGCCCGTGGCACCGAGCGCCGTGCCCGTGCCCGCCGATGCCGCCCCCGCCATTCCTGTGAGCAAGCCTGACGTTGCACCGGCACCTGCAACGGCGCCTGCCGCCGAGCCTGCACCCGCTGCCGAGTCCACCAAATAAGTGCTGTAAGAGAATAAAATGACTGAACTGAAAATCGCCATCGCTGGCGCCAGTGGCCGCATGGGCCATATCCTGATCGAAGCGGTCAGCAATGACCCTGACGCTGTGCTGGCCGGCGCGCTCGATCGCGCTGGCTCGCCGTCCGTCGGCCAGGATGCCGCTGCCTTTCTTGGTAAACCTGCCGGCGTGCTGATCGAATCCGACCTAGCCACCGGCTTGGCCGGCGCCGATTACCTGATCGACTTCACGCGTCCGGAAGGCACTTTGCAGCACCTGGCGTATTGCGCCGAGCACGGCATCAAGATGATCATCGGCACCACCGGTTTCGATGATGCCGGCAAGGCCGCCATTGCCGCCGCTGCCGAAAAGACGGCCATCATGTTCGCACCGAACATGAGCGTGGGCGTGAATGTCACCATGAAGTTGCTGGAACTGGCCGCGAAAAGTCTGTCCGAAGGCTACGACATTGAAATTATCGAAGCGCATCACCGCCACAAGGTCGACGCGCCATCGGGCACCGCCCTGCAGATGGGGGAAGTGGTGGCCGGGGCCCTGGGCCGCGACTTGAAGGAATGCGCCGTGTACGGCCGCGAAGGCGTGACGGGCGAACGCGATCCGTCAACCATCGGCTTTGCCACCATCCGCGGCGGCGATATCGTGGGCGACCATACGGTGCTGTTTGCCGGCATCGGCGAGCGCATCGAGATCAGCCACAAGTCGAGCAGCCGCGTCACCTATGCCCACGGCGCCCTGCGCGCTGCGCGTTTCCTGGCCGACAAGCCGACCGGCCTGTTCGACATGCAGGACGTGTTGTCGCTGAAGAACTGAGGAAGACCATGGCCACTGCCATCCTGAATGGAAAAGACATCACCGACGAAGCGAGCTTTCACGCGCAATGCGTGCAAGCCTTCGGTTTCCCTGAATTTTACGGCAACAGCATGGATGCCTGGGTCGATTGCCTCAGCTATCTACGCGATGAAGACGGTATGAGCAAGTTCCGTTTGAAACCGAACGAAGTGCTGGAGGTCATCGTGCAAGACGCGGAGGCAATGAAGGCGCAGGCGCCGGACTTGTTGGAAGAAATCACGTTTTGCATCGCCGGCATCAATGAACGCTACGAAGACTATGGCGAAAAGCCGGCGCTGAAGCTGGTGCTGAAATAATGCTGAATCAATAAAAAACGCCGGACAGTTTTGCAACTGTCCGGCGTTTTTCTTTAGACGACCTTGCGTTCGCGCAAGCCGTCGATCTGGCCGCTATCGAGCCCCAGCCACTGCTGCAGCACTTCCTGCGTATGCTGCCCCAGCAACGGTGGCGGCAAGCGGTATTGCACCGGCGAGCCGGACAGGCGCACGGGATTGGCCACCAGCGCCACCGTGCCCGCCGTCGGATGCGGCATCTCGACTTTCATGCCACGCGCGACCACTTGCGGGTCGGCAAAGACCTGGTCGATGCGATTGACAGGGCCGCACGGCACGGCCTGCGCCTCGAAGGCGCTGATCCACTCGGCCGTCGTGCGCATGACGGTGGCCTGGCGCAGCAGCGGAATCAGGATGGCCCGGTGCGCCACGCGCTGCGGATTGGTGGCGAAGCGTTCGTCCTGCGCCCATTCCGGGTGGCCGGCGATGGCGCAAAAGCGCGAAAACTGCCCGTCGTTGCCGATCGCCAAAATCATGTCGCCATCGGCCGTGGGAAAGTCTTGATATGGAACAATGTTCGGATGCGCATTGCCCATGCGCTGGGGCACTTTTCCTCCGCACAGGTAATTGGCTGCCTGGTTGCCCAACGCCGCCACTTGCACGTCGAGCAAGGCCAGGTCGATATGCTGACCCAGGCCCGAGCGCTCGCGTTCGGCCAGCGCCGCCTGCACGGCGATGGTGGCGTACAGGCCCGTCATGATGTCCGTTTGCGCCACGCCCACTTTTTGCGGCCCGGCACCCGGCTGGCCATCGGGCACGCCCGTAATGCTCATCAAACCGCCCATGCCCTGGATCAAAAAGTCATAGCCGGCGCGCGCCGCGTACGGCCCGTCCTGGCCAAAGCCCGTGATCGAGCAGTAGACGAGGCGCGGGTTGAGTGCCAGCAAGCTGGCCGCGTCTAAACCATATTGCTTCAAGCCGCCCAGCTTGAAATTTTCCAGCAGCACGTCCGCCTCTTGCGCCAACTGGCGCACGAGGGCTTGCCCTTCAGGGGCGGCCAGGTCGATGCACAGGGAGCGCTTGTTGCGGTTGGCGCACTGGAAGTAGGCGGCCTCGGCGGTATCGCGGCCGTCTTCATCTTTCAGATACGGCGGGCCCCAGGAGCGCGTATCGTCGCCGCGGCCCGGCTGTTCAACCTTGACCACGTCGGCACCGAGGTCGGCCAGCATTTGCCCGGCCCACGGGCCGGCCAGCACGCGCGACAGGTCCAGCACGCGCAAGCCGACTAATGGCGCGGGCCGCAAGGTGGAGGCGAAGGTGGAAGCCAAGGCGTCCATTAGTTGAAGGCGGCGATGCCGGTGATGGCGCGGCCGATGATCAGTGCGTGCACATCGTGCGTGCCTTCATAGGTGTTGACCACTTCCAGGTTGACCAAGTGGCGGATGACGCCGAACTCGTCGGAAATGCCGTTGCCACCCATCATGTCGCGCGCCACGCGGGCGATGTCGAGCGCCTTGCCGCAGCTGTTGCGTTTCATGATCGAGGTGATTTCCACGGCGGGCGAGCCTTCATCCTTCATGCGGCCCAGACGCAAGCAGCCTTGCAAGCCCATGGTGATTTCCGTCAGCATGTCGGCCAGTTTCTTTTGCACCAACTGGTTCGCGGCCAGGGGACGGCCGAATTGCTGGCGGTCCATGGTGTACTGGCGTGCCTTCAGATAGCAGTCTTCGGCCGCGCCCAGCGCGCCCCAGGCGATGCCGTAGCGGGCGCTGTTCAGGCAAGTGAACGGGCCTTTCAGGCCGCGCACGTCGGGGAAGGCGTTTTCTTCCGGGCAAAACACTTCATCCATGACGATTTCGCCGGTGATGCTGGTGCGCAAGCCCACCTTGCCGTGGATCTCGGGTGCCGACAGGCCTTTCCAGCCTTTTTCCAGCACGAAGCCGCGGATCGCGCCTTCATCGTCCTTGGCCCAGACAACGAATACGTCGGCGATGGGGCTGTTGGTGATCCACATCTTGGCGCCGGACAGGCTGTAGCCGCCCGGGACCTTGCGCGCGCGCGTGACCATGCTGCCCGGATCGGAGCCGTGGTTTGGTTCCGTCAGGCCGAAGCAGCCGATGAATTCGCCCGTCGCCAGTTTCGGCAGGTATTTCTGTTTGGTTTCCTCGTTGCCGAAGGCATGGATCGGCACCATCACCAGCGACGATTGCACGCTCATCATCGAGCGGTAGCCCGAATCGACGCGCTCGACTTCGCGCGCAGCCAAGCCATAGCAAACGTAGTTCAGGCCGGCGCCGCCGTATTCTTCGGGAATGGTGGTGCCCAGCAAGCCCAGTTCGCCCATTTCGCGGAAGATGGCGGCATCCGTGCGGCCATGGCGGAACGATTCGAGTACGCGCGGCACCAGGCTGCCTTGGCAATAGTCGCGGGCCGCTTCCAGCACGGCGCGTTCGTCGCCCGTCAGTTGTTCTTCCAGCAGCAGGGGGGAATTCCAGTCGAATACGGTTTTGCTCATCACAGGCCTCGCAGGTGAGCGCCGATGATCGGCGCAAGATTGAATATGGCTCATGGTAGGTTTTTGCCTAGCCTTGCGCAAACGATTTTTTCGCACCCAGACATGCGTGTTACGCATATCTTGCGGCATACTAGGGGTCTTTCACCGGCCGGCTACCCCCATGTCACGCAAAATTCCGATGCTGCAAGCTTTAAATTGTTTCGAGGCGGCCGCGCGGCACCAGAGCTACACGCACGCGGCGCGCGAACTGTCGCTGACGCAAAGCGCCGTATCGCGGCAGATATCCTCTTTGGAAACTTTTCTTGGCGTGCAATTGTTTCAGCGCACGCGCCATGGCGTACTGCTGACCAGCGCCGGCGCCGCGTATGCGCGGCAGATTGCGGCGCGCCTCGATGGCCTGGAGCGAGACACGCTCGACACCATGGCGCGCCAGGGCGGGGGCGGCGCCCTGCAGCTCGCGTCCGTGCCCACCTTTGCCACGCGCTGGCTGATGCCACGCCTGGGCTCGCTGGCAGGGCTGCACCCCGACATCGTCGTGCATATCGACGCGTATACAAAACCGTTCATGTTTGCCGATACGGAATACGACGGCGCCCTGTATGCGGGCACGCCCGAGCAACTGGCGCGCTGGCCCGGCACGCGCGCCACTTTGCTCATGCACGAAGAAATCGTGCCCGTCGCCAGCCCGCGCCTGCTGGCGGCGCGCAGCGTCTGGCAGCCGCAGGATGTATTGGAACTGACCTTGCTGCAACAAAGTACGCGCCCGGGCGCCTGGCGCCAGTGGTTTGACGCCATGCAGGTCGAGGGAGAGGGGCGCGATGGGGCGCATTACGGCGCCCGCTATGAACTGTTTTCCATGCTGGCCATGGCGGCCGTGCAAGGGCAAGGCGCGGTCTTGCTGCCGCGCATGCTGGTCGAAGCAGAACTGGCGCGTGGCGAACTGCGCATCGTATGTGAACGCCCACTGCGCGGCCAGCGTGCGTATTACCTGATTACGCCCGAAACGGCACATGAAAAGACGGCCTTGCAGCAATTCCGGCTGTGGCTGCAAGGCGAAGCCGCTTAAACGACTTTGCTGGTATCGAAGTGGGGATTGTCGATGAAGCCGATCTGGTTGCCGAACGGGTCGAGCAATTCCACCGTGCGGATGCCGTCGCCCACGTCCGTGATCGGGTGGTGCAGGCTGCCGCCTAGTGCAACGATGCGTTCGACTTCCTGTTCGATGCCGTCCACGCCCCAGTACGTCACGCTGCCCTGCGTGCCCGGTTCACCGCCCGGCATCAGCCCAAGCTCGAAGCCGCCGATGGCAAAACCCACATAAAACGGCTGGTCGAAATAGGGTACTGTGTTGAATACCTGGCTGTACCAAGCCTTGGCCTTGTCCAGGTCGGGGACGGGATAGGTGACGGTGCGCAAGCCCTTGATCATGTTCTGCTCCTGATGAATGAAGAATGACGCCATCATGCCACCGGCGCGCAGCGCGTGATTGTAAAAATGGAAGGTGACGTTAGCTGTGGCGTTCCGCCAGCCAGGCATCGGGCGAACTGCGGGCGAAATCCTGGAAGTCGTGGATCAGGTGAGACTGGTCGAAATAACCGTATTGCAAGGCCACTTGCGCCCAGTCCGGCTGTCCCGCCAGGCTTTGCATGCCGGCGCTGGCAGCGCGAAAACGGCAGATACGGGCAAACAATTTCGGGCTGATGCCGACTTGCTGGCGAAATTGCAGCGCCAGGTGCTGGCGCGAGACGCCCAGCTGCTGCGCCAGGCCATCCACGCGCACCTGGCCGGATGCGCGCTCGATGGCCGCGATGGCATGCCCGGCCGCACCGGACTGGCGCAGTGGTGGTGCGGTGTGCAGGCGCAACAGCAGATAATCCTGCAAGATGGCGATGCGTTGCAGGTTGGACAAGGACTCGCTCCACAGGGCGTCACCCAGGCGTGCCGCCAACTCGCGGCCCCACAGTTGCTGCAGTCCCGTGCGGCCATCGCTGAGCTCGCACAAGGGCAGCTGGAAGAAGCGCGCCGCCTTGCCCGGCTTGAAGCGGGCCGCCACCGTCTGCACCAGCCCCAGGCTGACGACGGCAATCGGTGCCGTCATCATGCCCACGGCAAAGCTGGCATCCTGCTGGTCCTGGCACAGGATGTCGATGCAATTGTCGGGCAAGACCTGGTGCGTCAGCGGCGTGGCGCCCGTTTGCACGCGGCAGGTCCAGACGCAGTCCAGCCACGGCCGCAGGGCGGGAATGGGCAGATATTCCTGGTAGACGATCATGGCCGGACTTGAGGTAAAGAACAAGATTGCGTATATGTTACACAGCATAATTGCGCGCCGGCCAAAATATGCCAGCCCGGGGCGCCAGCGCGCCGCGCTATCGGGTGGCGACAACCAGTATAATGCTCGGTTCATATCCACTATTGGCCGCACATCATGCAAGATAAATATAGTCCCGCCGACGTCGAACAAGCCGCCCAATCGCACTGGAAGGCGATCGACGCCTACAAAGCCGTCGAACACGACCCACGTTTCCCAAAAGGCAAGTATTTTGCCTGCTCGATGCTGCCTTATCCTTCGGGCAAGCTGCACATGGGTCACGTGCGCAACTATACGATCAATGACGTGATGTACCGCTACCTGCGCATGAATGGCTACAACGTGCTCATGCCGATGGGCTGGGATGCGTTCGGCATGCCGGCAGAAAACGCGGCCATGGCCAACAATGTGCCGCCCGCGCAATGGACGTATTCGAACATCGCCCACATGAAGCAGCAGATGGAATCGATGGGCCTGGCCATCGACTGGTCGCGTGAAATGACCGCCTGCAAGCCTGAATACTACAAGTGGAACCAGTGGATGTTCCTGAAGATGCTGGAAAAAGGCATCATCTACAAGAAGACCGGTACCGTGAACTGGGACCCGATCGACCAGACCGTGCTGGCCAACGAACAGGTCGTCGACGGCCGCGGCTGGCGTTCGGGCGCGCTGATCGAAAAGCGCGAAATCCCCATGTACTACGCGCGCATCACCGATTACGCGGAAGAATTGCTGGCGTATGTGGACGACAAGCTGCCGGGCTGGCCCGAGCGCGTGCGCACCATGCAGACCAACTGGATCGGCAAGTCGACGGGCGTGCGTTTCGCCTTCCCGCATCAGATCAAGGACGCGAATGGCGCCCTGATCGGCGACGGCAAGCTGTATGTGTTTACCACCCGTCCGGACACCGTCATGGGCGTGACCTTCTGCGCCGTGGCCGCGGAGCACCCGCTGGCCATCCACGCCGCGCAAAGCAATCCTGCACTGGCCGCCTTCAATGCCGAGTGCAAGCTGGGCTCCGTCATCGAAGCGGACATGGCGACGATGGAGAAGAAGGGCATGCCGACCGGCCTGTTCGTCACGCATCCGCTGACGGGCGCGCAAGTGGAAGTCTGGGTCGGCAACTACGTCCTGATCACCTACGGCGACGGCGCCGTGATGGGCGTGCCGGCGCACGACGAGCGCGATTTCGGCTTTGCCAAGAAATACAATCTGCCGATCAAGCAAGTGATCGAAGTCAAGGGCCAGGAATTTTCGACGGACGCCTGGCAGGAATCGTATGGCAGCAAGGATGGCGTCTGCGTCGCCTCCGGCAAATACGACGGCCTGCATTTCGCTTCCGCCGTCGATGCGGTGGCCGCCGACCTGGCAGACCTGGGCCTGGGCGAAAAGAAAACCACCTTCCGCCTGCGCGACTGGGGCATTTCGCGCCAGCGCTACTGGGGCACGCCGATCCCGATGATCCATTGCGCCGATTGCGGCGTGGTGCCGGTGCCGGAAAAAGATCTGCCGGTGGTGCTGCCGGAAGACTGCGTGCCGGACGGCACGGGCAACCCGCTGAACAAATATGAAGCCTTCCTGCAGTGCGACTGCCCACAGTGCGGCAAGCCGGCGCGCCGCGAGACGGATACCATGGATACCTTCGTCGATTCGTCGTGGTACTACATGCGCTATACCTCGCCAGGCTCGAACGACGCCATGGTCGACGCGCGCAACGATTACTGGATGCCGATGGACCAGTACATCGGCGGCATCGAACACGCCGTCATGCACTTGCTTTACGCGCGCTTCTGGACCAAGATCATGCGCGATTTCGGCTTGGTCAAGTTCGACGAGCCATTCGTCAACCTGCTGACGCAAGGCATGGTGCTGAACGAAACCTACTTCCGCAAGGATGCGGTGGGCAAGACCACCTGGTTCAACCCGGACGACGTGCGCCTGTCGCTGGATGACAAAGGCCGTCCGCAAAGCGCCGTCCTGGTGGCCGACGGCCAGCCGGTGGAAATTGGCGGCACGGAAAAAATGTCGAAGTCGAAGAACAACGGCATCGACCCGCAAGCGCAGATCGAGCAGTATGGCGCCGACACGGCCCGTCTGTTCACCATGTTCGCCTCGCCGCCGGAACAGACGCTGGAATGGTCGGGCAGCGGCGTCGAAGGCGCAAACCGCTTCCTGCGCCGCGTGTGGAACTTCGGCTACGCCCAGTCGGCCACGATTCAAGCCGCGCTGGCTGGCGGCGCCGCACCGGCCACCGGCGATGCGCAGAAAAACCTGCGCCGCGAATTGCACAAGCTGCTGCAGCAAGCCGATTACGACTTGAAGCGCATCCAGTACAACACCGTGGTGTCGGCCTGCATGAAGATGCTCAATACGCTCGAATCGGCCAAGCTGGACGATAGCGCGCAGTCGAAAGCCCTGATCGCGGAAGGTTTCTCCATCTTCCTGCGCTTGCTGAACCCTGTCGCGCCGCACATCACCCACGTGCTGTGGCAGGAACTGGGCTACGCTGGCGCGCACGGCGACCTGCTCAACGCGCCGTGGCCGCAAGTCGACCCGCAAGCGCTGGAGCAGTCCGAGATCGAGATGATGATCCAGGTGAACGGCAAGCTGCGCGGCTCGATCACGGTGTCCAAGGATGCGGACAAGGCCAGCATCGAAGCGGCCGCGCTGGCGTGCGAGAGTGTGCAAAAGTACGTCGAGACCACGCCGAAGAAGATCATCGTCGTGCCAGGCAAGTTAATCAGCATCGTGGTGTAATCATGACGACTTCCTCTCAAGTATCGCTGTTGGGCCGCCGTGCCGTGCTGGCTTTGGGTCTGACTGTCCTGCTGTCAGCCTGCGGCTTTCATTTGCGCGGTTCGAACGGCAGTTTCATGCTGCCGTTCGCGACGATGTACATCGGCTTGCCCGACACATCGCCGCTGGCGATCGGCTTGAAACGCTATATCCGCGCCATTGGCAGCACGGAGGTGGTCAATACCAAGGAGGGCGCCGACGCTGTCCTTGAGGTGCTGAACGACCCGGAGAGGAATCGTAGCAAGACCATTTTGTCGCTGAACAAAAATGGCCGCGTGCAAGAGTACCAGCTCGGCTATTCGATCAATTTCCGCGTGCTGGACAAGGCTGGCAACCAGTTGCTGGCACCGACGACCATCAGCCTGGTGCGCCCGATCACCTTCGATGAATCGCAGGTGCTGGCCAAGGAAACCGAGGAAGCGGCGCTGTACCGCGACATGCGCAATGACCTGGTGCAGCAGATCATGCGCCGCCTGGCGGCCATCAAGCCGGTGCTGCCGGCCATGTCGGTGGCGCCCGTGACGCCGGTCGCGCCGGCAGCCCCGCAGCAGTAACGGGGACGCCATGCAATTGCGGATAGACGCGCTCGATGGGCATGTGGCCAAGCCGCTGGCGCAGCTGTATGTGATCACCAGCGACGAACATTTGCTGGCGCTGGAAGCGGCCGACAAGATCCGCCGCGCGGCGCGCGCGCAGGGTTACTCCGAGCGCGATGTGCTGACGGTGGAACGCAGCTTCAAATGGGGCGAACTGCTGGCGGCGAACCAGGAGCTATCGCTGTTCGGCGATAAAAAACTGATCGAGCTGCGCATCCCTACCGGCAAGCCGGGCAAGGATGGCGGTGCGGCGCTGCAAAGCTATGCCAAGAACCTCAGTCCCGACAACCTGACCCTGATCACCTTGCCCAAGCTGGACTGGGCCACGCAGAAGGCTGCCTGGGTCGCCAGCCTGCAGCAGGCGGCCGTGTATATCGAGATTCCGAATGTGGAACGGGCGCAGTTGCCGGCCTGGATATCCCAGCGCCTGGCCGCGCAGGGGCAGAGTGCCGAACGGGCCAGCATCGACTTCATCGCCGAACGGGTGGAGGGCAATTTGCTGGCGGCACACCAGGAAATCCAGAAACTGGGCTTGCTGCATGCGGCGGGCAAGCTGACGTATGAGCAAGTGCAGGACGCGGTGCTGAATGTGGCCCGCTACGATGTCTTCAAGCTGTCCGAGGCCATGCTGGCCGGCGATCCGGCGCGCCTGGTGCGCATGCTCGAAGGCTTGAAAGGTGAGGGCGAGGCGCTGCCGCTGGTCTTGTGGGCCGTCTCCGAAGAGATCCGCACGCTGTTAAAATTGAAGGCCGGCATGGCGCAAGGTCGCCCATTGGGCGCGCTGCTGAAGGAATACCGTATCTGGGGACCGCGCGAGCGGATGATGGAACCGGCCCTGCGGCGCATTTCGCTGCCCGTGCTGGAAGCGGCGCTGCAGCAGGCGGCGCAGGTGGACAAGATGATCAAGGGCTTGCGTGCCAAGGGCTACGCGGGCGATGCCTGGGATGCCATGCTGCAACTGGGCCTGAAGATCGCCCGAGGCTAGTTTTTACACTATGGATACGAGCATGGACATTACAGAATATATGCAGGACGTGGGGACGCGCGCGCGCGCCGCTTCGCGCGCCATGGCGCGTGCCGACAGCGCCACGCGCAACCGCGCCTTGACCCTGATCGCCGCCGCCATCGTGCGCGATGCCGATCTGCTGCGCGCGGCCAACCAGCGCGACCTCGATGCGGCTGCTGCCGCCGGCTTGGCGCCGGCCATGCTGGACCGTCTGACCCTGTCCGACGCCGCCATCGCCACCATGGTCGAAGGCTTGACGCAGATCGTCGCGCTGGCCGACCCGATCGGCGAAATCTCGAACATGAAATTCCGCCCGACGGGCATCCAGGTGGGACAGATGCGCGTGCCGCTGGGCGTCATCGGCATTATCTATGAAGCGCGTCCGAACGTGACAGTGGACGCGGCAGGCCTGTGCATCAAGAGCGGCAACGCGACGATTTTGCGCGGCGGCTCGGAAGCCATCCATTGCAACCGCGCGCTGGCCAAACTGGTGGCGGAGGGCTTGCTGGGAGCAGGCCTGCCGGCCGATGCCGTGCAAGTCATCGATACCACCGACCGCGCCGCCGTCGGTGCCCTGATCACCATGCCGCAATACGTGGACGTCATCGTGCCGCGCGGCGGCAAGGGCTTGATCGCGCGCCTGATGGAAGAAGCTACCGTGCCGATGATCAAGCACCTCGATGGCATCTGCCACGTGTATATCGACGCCAAGGCGGATCTGAAAAAAGCGATCGATATCGGCTTCAACGCGAAGTGCCACCGCTACGGCACCTGCAACACCATGGAAACGCTGCTGGTGTCGCGCGCCATCGCCGCTACCGTGCTGCCGCAGCTGGCTGAACTGTACCTGACCAAGCAGGTGGAGCTGCGCGCCGATCCGGAAAGCCATGCGATCCTGGCCGCCGCTGCTTATCCGCACCTGGTGCCCGCCACCGAAGAAGACTGGTCCACCGAATACCTGGCCGCGATCCTGTCGGTGAAGGTGGTCGACGGCATCGACGAAGCGATGGACCACATCAACCAGTATTCATCGAAGCACACGGAAGCTATCATTACGGAAGACTACAGCGATGCGCTGCGCTTCCTGCGCGAAGTTGATTCCGCTTCGGTGATGGTGAACGCATCGACGCGTTTTGCCGATGGTTTTGAATATGGCCTGGGCGCCGAGATCGGCATCTCGAACGACAAGCTGCACGCGCGTGGCCCGGTGGGACTGGAAGGCCTGACATCGCTCAAGTACGTGGTCTTTGGCCACGGTGAAGTACGCAAGTAGTCTTTCTTCGCGGGTGGCTCACGAGGCTGCCCGTGCGCTCATTTCTGTATCTTTCTGACACTGGGAACCCCATGCTCTTTCTCTGGACCAAAGCCTTCCATATCATCTTCGTCATGTCCTGGTTTGCCGGCCTGTTTTATTTGCCGCGTATTTTCGTGAACTTGGCGATGGAAACGGAAACGGTGGCCACCGAGCGACTGTTGCTGATGGCGCGCAAGTTGTACCGCTTCATGTCCCTGCTGGCGCTGCCGGCGATGGTGCTGGGGCTGGCGTTGATGTGGATGCTGTACGGTGGGGGCGAAGGCCGCGTGAAGATGCCGGGCTGGATGCACGCCAAGCTGACGTTCGTGGTGCTGCTGCTCGGCTACCACCACGCCTGCGGTTCCATCCTGCGCAAGTTTGAAAAAGGCGTCAACAAGCGTAGCCACACCTGGTTCCGCTGGTTTAATGAAGTACCGGTGGTGATGCTGCTGGCCGTCGTCGTGCTGGTCGTGGTCAAGCCTTTCTAAGGGAATCGAGATGAGTGCAAGCCAGAGGAAAGTCGTGCAGTATTTCTTCGCGCCCCACTCGCCATGGACCTACCTGGGGCATGCGCGCCTGATGGCCATCGCCGCGAAGACGGGCGCGCAGATCGACGTGCGCCCCTTTGACCTGGGCAAGGTCTTCAGTGTCTCGGGCGGTTTGCCGCTGGCCAAGCGCGCACCGCAGCGCCAGGCGTATCGCCTGGCCGAACTGGCGCGCTGGTCGGCTTTTTTGCAAGTGCCGCTGACCTTGCAGCCGAAGTTCTTCCCCGTGTCGCCGGAAGCCTCGGCCAAACTGATCATCGCCACACGCCTGGCGCACGGCGTGGAGGCATCGCTGAACCTGGCGCACGCCATCATGCGTGGCCTGTGGGCTGAAGAGCGCAACATCGGCGACGAGGAAACCCTGGTGCAGATCGCCACCGATACCGGTTTCGACGGCCGCCAGCTGCTGAAGACGTCGGAAACGGCCAGCGTGCAGGCAGAATATGACGCCAACACGGAAGCGGCGACTGCCGCCAGCGTCTTCGGCTCGCCGTGGTACATCGTTGATGGCGAAGGATACTGGGGCCAGGACCGCCTCGATTTTGTCGAGCGCGCGCTGGCAGGGTAGTCAAGCAAAAGCAGTTTTTTAAATGTAGTATTTTTTAACGTAGTAAGCAGCGCCTGTAATTTAGCGGGCGTTCAACACAATGGAATAAGGGTACACCAACCATGGCTTCATATTTTTGCCCATGCCCGCGTGGCATGGAAGCGGCACTGGCCGAGGAACTGGGCGAGATCGCCCAGGAGAGTTCGACCATGAAGGTCCACAACCAGGTACCGGGCGGCGTACACTGCTCGGGCGACTTGCTCGATTCCTACCGCATTAACCTGCATTCGCGCATCGCTTCGCGCGTGCTGATGCGCATGGCCCATTCCGGCTACAAGACGGAAAACGATATTTATGACCTGACCCTGGCGCAATCCTGGGAAGATTGGTTCGGCGTGCACCACACGATCCGTGTCGACGTCACGGCCGTGAAATCGCCGCTGCGCAGCCTGGAATTCACGACATTGAAAATCAAGGATGCGATCTGCGACCGCTTCCGCGACCAGTTCAACGAGCGTCCATCGGTCAACACCAAGACGCCGGACATGCGCATCGTCGGCTTCCTCGATGCGAACACGTTTACCGTGTATCTCGACACCTCGGGCGAAGCGCTGTTCAAGCGCGGCTGGCGCGAAGAGACGGGCGACGCGCCGCTGCGTGAAAACCTGGCCGCCGGCCTGCTGCGCGTGTCGGGCTGGAAGCCGGGCATGGTGCTGTTCGACCCGATGTGCGGTTCCGGCACCATCCTGGCCGAAGCGGCGCAGATGCTGCAAGGCATTCCGCCGGGCGCTACGCGCCAGTTCGCCTTTGAAAACTTCCACGACTTCGATCCGGCGCCGTGGAATGCCATGAAAAACGCCATCAAGGTCAATCCGCTGCCGGCCGAACCGACTATTTTCGGCAGCGACATCTCGGGCGACATGGTGGCCATGACGCGCCATAACCTGCGTTGCGCCGGCGTGCGCTTCGACGTGCCCTTGAAACAGATCGAGGCGCAGGAAGTCAAGCCGCCAAGCGACGTGCCGGGCATCATGCTGACCAATCCGCCGTACGGCGAGCGTATCGGCGTGCGCGGCGACAGTACCATCCCGGAAGATGAATTGTCGACGTCCTTCTATTCGGCAATGGGCACGACCCTGAAGCAGCGTTTCGCCGGCTGGACGGTGTTCCTCTTCACGGCCGACCTGGGCCTGCCCAAGCTGCTGCGCTTGAAAGAAGCGCGCAAGACGCCGTTCTTCAATGGCGCGCTGGAATGCCGTTTGTTCCGCTTTGATATGGTGGCGGGTTACAACCGCCGTGAAGAAGCAAAACCGAAACCACAGCAGTAAGCGTTCACCGCAAGACACCCGCAGTAACCCCGCGCGCGGACCAATGCCAGTCCGCGCGCCACTTTGGATCCGCCATGTTTCCCACCCCTCCGGCCAATGTGCCGCCCGACCCGGTCACGCCCGTTCCGCCTCCCACACCGAGCCACATGGCGCCGCTGAGCCGCGGTGCGCTGGCCATGATGCTGGCCGGGTTGTCGATGCTGGGACCTCTGTCGATCGACACGTATCTGCCCGCCTTTGGCGCGATCCAGGGTTCGCTGCAAGCCTCGCCGCTGGAAGTGCAGCAGTCGCTGACGTTCTATATGCTGGCCTTTGCCGGCATGGTGCTGTGGCATGGCGCGATCTCGGATACCTTCGGCAGGCGCAATGTCATCCTCGTGTCGCTGCTGATGTTTGCCATCGGCTCGCTCGGCTGCGCTTCGGCGCACACGGTGCACTATCTGTGGTTCTTCCGCATCATGCAGGGCGTCTCGGCCGGCGCCGGCGTGGTGATCAGCCGCGCCATCATCCGCGACCTGTACGCGGATGCAGCGGCGGCGCGGCTGTTGTCGCTGGTGACGATGATCTTTTCCATCGCCCCGGCCGTGGCGCCGATTCTTGGCGGCTGGATCGTCATCTGGTTCGACTGGCGCTCGATCTTCCTGTTCCTCGCCTTTTACACGGTGGTGCTGCTGGCGTTCTGCTACTGGCGCCTGCCTGAAACCCTGCCGATGGAAAAGCGCCAGCCTTTCAATCCCCGCTTCCTGGCATCGAGCTATGGTCAAATCCTGCGCTCACCCCTGTTCCACATCAAGGCCGGCATCGTCGCCCTCAATTTCGCGGGCCTGTTCCTGTTCATCACGGCAGCACCGGAAATGCTGCCCAAGCAGCTGGGCCTGGGGCCATCGCAATTCGCCTGGCTGTTCATCCCGTGCGTGAGCGGGATTTTCATGGGGGCACTGGCGGCCAACCGCATCGCCGGCAAGGTGACGTTCGCGCGCCAGATCGGCATCGGCTTTGCCTTCCTGCTGTGCGCTGCCAGCGTCAATGTCGTGTATCACCTGTTCCTGCCGCCATCCTTGCCCTGGTCGGTGCTGCCCCTGTTCTTCTACACCTTCGGCATGTCGCTGGTGGGGCCGGGCGCGACCCTCCTGGCGCTCGATCTGTTCCCGCATATTCGCGGCACGGTGGCTTCGTGCCAGTCGTTTGCCAGCACCTTGCTGGGCGCCGTGGTGGCCGGCGTGATCTCGCCGCTGCTGTCCGGTTCCGTGTTGTGGCTGGCCTCGGGCCAGCTGGCGTTTACGGCCCTGGCGTTGGCGCTGTGGCTGATCTCGCGGCGCTTCCGCCACCGTTTGCTGGGTTCCTTCAAGGCATGAGTTTCCATGCCAGAACGCTGGATTTATTTCAACTTAATTTTCTATATTGCAAGTAATATTCGGCGCTTATGATAAGATGACTTCTTTTCCCGGCATCCTCTCAGGCGACATTTTTTGGGTTACAGGAGTAGAGGATTCCTCTGACGTGGCCGCGCTTCGCTGCTAAGCGCTTATCCTTTTCGAACCGGCAATGCCTGATACGATGCATCAATCTGATCAAGATATTCGCAATCGCCTGCTGATTGCCCGCCTGCCGGCCATGCCGCAGATTCTCATCAAGCTGATAGCCCACTTGCAGGCCGACGATGCCGGCATGCCAGAGCTGGCCGCGCTGATCGCCAAGGATGCCGGCATGACCAGCAAGATCCTCGGCGTGGCCAACAGCTCGGCCTACCATCGCCAGAGCAAGGTCGTCAGCCTGGAACAGTCGCTCGTGTCGCTGGGCACGGACATGATCAAGACCCTGGTCATCAGCGAATCCGTCTTCCAGACCTTCAACAGCTTTCCCCATTCCGGCAGCACGGATTTGCGCGCCTTCTGGAAAAGCTCGCTGTCGGCCGCCGTCATGGCGCGCGCGCTGGCCAAGGCCATGGCCTATCCGCACGTCGAGGAAGCGTACCTGGCGGGATTGCTGCACAACGTGGGCCGCCTGGCTTTGCTGGCTACGGCGCCGAAGGAATACGCGTTCAATTTCACGGCGCGCGACGATGCCGCCCTGTGCGCGGTGGAGCAGCGCACCTTGCAGATCACGCATGCCGAAGCGGGCGCCTGGCTGATCGAACGCTGGCATCTCGATTCCTTCCTGGCCGACAGCGTGCTGTATCACCACGAACCGTTGGCGCGCCTGGAAGCGAGCCATCCTTTGATCCGCATCGTGCGCCTGGCGCACCTGCTGTGCTGCCATGCCGACGATGCGGACGAGGCTGAGTCCATCACGCAGGCGGCAAGCCTGTGCGCGCTGGACGTCGAGGTATTGGAAGACCTGGCCGGCAGCGTCGCGCGCCAGGTGGAGCAGGCCGCGCAGCACCTGGGCATTGACCTGTCTGGCGCGGACGATATCGTCACCCCGCCCGCGTATGCGCCGCCATCCGTCGATCCGGTGCGGCAGCGCCTGTCCGACGAAGTGCGCAACATGGTGCTGGTTTCCGAAGTGGGGCAGACCTTTGCCCGGCAACAGGGCGAGAGCAAGCTGCTCGAAGCCATCACGCGCTCGGCGCGCATCCTGTTCGACTTTGACACCGCCGTCATCCTGCTGCAAAACCCCACCGGCCATGCGCTGGTGGGTGTGGCTGCGGGCGAACATCAGCAGCGCCTGGCCGGCTTCTCGATCCCGCTGGCCAAGGGCGGGCCCTTGGCCGCCTCGGCGCTGGAGTGCGCGCTGGCGTTCCTGAAACGCGACATGCCGGCGCTGGGCATTGTCGAGGAGCAGCTGTTCCGCATTCTCGGCACAGACAGCCTGGTCTGCGTGCCTTTGGCGTCGGGCCAGCGCAGCCTTGGGGTACTGATCGGCGGCGTGGCGGCGTGGCAGATTCCCGCTTGCCAGAAGCGCGAGGGTTTTCTGCGCGCGTATGCCAACCAGGCCGCTACGGCGCTGGAAACGGCCATCAGTGCGCGCGGCCTGGCTCGACGCCAGCTCGATCACGTGGCCGAGGAATACCGCGCCGCGTCGCGCCGCGTCGTGCATGAAGTGAATAATCCGCTGTCCATCATCAAGAACTATCTGAGCGTACTCGATCACAAGCTGGAGAAACAGGAGCCGGTCACGGGCGAGATGGCTATCCTGAACGAGGAAATCGACCGTGTCGGACAGTTGATCGGCGGCCTGGCCGATTTGCAGCCCATGGACGCGGGTGGCGTGACCGATTGCGCGCGCGTGGTCGATGATGTGCTGCGATTGTTCCGCGCCACCGACTTCCTGCCGCCGAAAATCGAGGTGGTCACGCGCATGCAGGACGCGCCATGCGAGGTGGAGGCCGATGCCGACATGCTCAAGCAAATTCTGCTCAACCTGCTGAAAAACGCCGTCGAAGCGCTGCCCGATGGCGGGCGCATCGAAGTGGCGAATCGGGGCCACGTTAACCGCGACCGTCGCCTGTATCTGGAATTGTGCGTTAGTGATAATGGTGCCGGCCTGGCGCCGGAGGTGCTGGCCAATCTGTTTTCTCCCGTGCGCAGCAACAAGGACGGGGCGCATCACGGCCTGGGCCTGTCCATCGTGCATGACCTGGTAAGCCGCCTGCATGGCGTGATTGGTTGCCGCAGCAGCAAGTCCGGCACGTCGTTTGAAATTTTACTGCCCATTCCCGTGCCGACGAGTGCAGCAGCCGCGCTGCCCGCACCCGGCAATACCGCCTTGTCTGCGTAACGTCCATGAACTCCTCCGCCATTCCATTTGACCTGGGAAACAGCCCGCGCATCCTGCTCGTCGATGACGAGCCCCGCCTGCTCGCCTCCCTCCACGAATTGTTGAAGGACCGCGGCTACCAGCTGTACACGGCCACCTGCGGCAGCGAGGCGCTGGCGCAATTGTCGAAACTGCGCTTCGACCTGATCCTGCTCGATTTGCGCCTGCCCGATATGAGCGGTCATGAAATCATGGACCACATCAACCGGCGCGGCATCGAAGGCGACGTGATCGTCATGAGCGGCGACGTCGGCATCGAGGCGGCCATCGGTGCCTTGAAGCGTGGCGCCTACGATTATCTGCGCAAGCCCTACAGCCGCGAGGAGCTGCTCAAGACGGTGGAGAACGCGCTGCAAAAGCGCAAGCTGGCGCTGGAGAACGAGCGCATCGCGCTGCAGCTGGAAAACTCCGAAAAGATGTACCGCTACCTGGTCGATAGCTCGCCCGACATCATCTATACCCTGAATCACGAAGGCCGCATCACCTTCATCAACGACAGGGTGCATCAGTTGCTGGGCTTTGGCCGCGAAGAGCTGATTGGCAGCCATTATTCGATTCTCGTGCACGATGAAGACCAGGAGCGGGCGCGCTATGCCTTCAATGAGCGCCGCCTCGACGAGCGCGCCTCGCGCAATGTGGAACTGCGCCTGAAATGCCATAGCGGTAGCGGCAGCGACCGTACCTTCAACAACACGCTGATGACGATTCCGCTCAATTCGATCGGCATGCACAGTCACGATCAGGAAGCGAAAAAGCAGGAGTACTTCGGCACCTACGGCGTGGCGCGCGACATCACCGACCGCAAGCGCGCCGAGGAAGTCATCTCTTACCAGGCTTATCACGACATCCTGACGGACCTGCCGAATCGCATGCTGTTCAAGGATCGCCTGGGACTGGCCGTGATCCAGGCGCGGCGCAAGCTGACGGAACTGGCCGTGATGTTCATCGATCTCGATCGCTTCAAGCTGGTTAACGATACCCTGGGCCACGTGAAGGGCGACGAGCTGCTGCAGCAGGTGGCGCTGCGCCTGAAGGATTGTTTGCGCCGCGGCGATACGCTGGCGCGCCAGGGCGGCGACGAATTCACCATCGTGCTGCCGGAACTGCGCGACCGCCAGGATGCGCGCCTGATCGCCGACAAATTCCTCGAATGCCTGCACCAGCCCTTCGACCTCGATGGTAACCAGGTACATATTTCGGCCTCCATCGGCATCGCCATCTACCCGGGCGACGGCGAGACCATCGACGAGCTGCTGCGCCATGCCGACATCGCCATGTACCAGGTCAAGGCGCTGGGTAAGAATGGCCACAGTTTTTATCACGAGTCCATGCTCGATGTGTCGCACCAGAAGATCGCGCTCGAGCAAAGCCTGCGCAAGGCGCTGGAACTGAACCAGCTGGAGATGTATTACCAGCCGCAGGTGGACGTGATGACGGGCCGCATCGTTGGCGCCGAAGGCCTGATGCGCTGGAACCACCCGCAGCGGGGCTTGCTGACGGCCGGCGAATTCCTGCCGTTTGCCGAGGAAAACGGCTTGATGTTGCCGATCTCGGACTGGATGCTGGGCGCCCTGTGCCGCGACCTGGTGCAGTGGGACGCGGCCGGCGGCGAAGCCGTGCGCCTGTCGCTGAATCTGTCGCCGCAATACCTGGACCGGGGCGACTTTTTCGAGAAGATGCGCGGCGCGCTGACGCGCTATGGCATTGCGCCGGAAAAGATCGAAGTGGAAATCACGGAAAACATCTGCATCCGCAATCCGCAATATGCGATCGAGCAGTTGAACAAGCTGTGCCAGCTGGGCGTGTCGGTCGCCATCGACGATTTCGGCACCGGCTATTCCTCGCTGTCGTATCTGCACCGCTTCCCCATCCATACCATCAAGATCGACCAGTCGTTCGTCAAGGAAATCCATGACGAGCATGGACACTATCCCGTCATCCTGGCCATCATCTCGATCGCGCGCGGCCTGGGGCTGCACCTGATTGCCGAAGGCGTGGAGACGGAAGGCCAGGCGCGCTATCTGCAGGACAAGGGTTGCACCACGATGCAGGGCTATCTGTACCACCGGCCCATTTCTCTGGGCAGCTTCATCGGCGTGCTGCAGGAGCAGAATCGCCTGCTCGCCGATGCCGCACCGGGCGCACCGCAGCTGCTCGCCATCGAGGCCTGACCGTGCCGCTTGCCGCTCCCCGCTACACGGCTGCGCATTACACGGCTGCTCATTACACTGCTGCTCATTACACTGCTGATTACCTGCGCCTGAAAGGACTGGCCGAGAAGGGCAATGCGAATGCCCAGCACGGCCTGGGCTTCATGTATTTCAATGGCCAGGGTATCGAGCAAAGCTATGCGCTTGCATTGCACTGGTATGGCCTGGCTGCCGCGCAGGGACTCGAGCACGCGCAATACAACCTGGGTGTCATGTGCCAGAAGGGGCAGGGTGTGGCACAGGATTTTGTGCAGGCCGCGCACTGGTACCAGCAGGCGGCCGAGCAAGGTTACGCGGCGGCGCAGTACAACCTGGGCTGGCTGTATGCCAAGGGCCAGGGACTCGCGCAAGATAGCGGGCAAGCCATGCTGTGGTTCAGTCGCGCGGCCGAGCAGGGCGACGCGGGGGCGCAAAACAATCTGGGCATGATGTATGACAATGGCAAGGGCGTGCCGCAGGATTTTGTGCAAGCCATCGCCTGGTATCGCAAAGCGGCCGAACAGGGTTATGCGCGCGCCCAGTTCAACCTGGGCCTGCGCTACGACAATGGCCAGGGCGTGCGCCAGGACCGCCAGCAGGCGAGCGCCTGGATGCGCAAGGCGGCCGAGCAAGGCTATGCGCCGGCCCAGTTCAATCTGGCATTGCGCTATGAAAACGGCGACGTGCTGCCGCAGGACAGCGGGCAGGCGATCATCTGGTACCGGCGCGCCGCTGAGCAGGGCCATGCCAGTTCGCAGTTCAATCTGGGTCTGATCTATGACAATGGCCAGGGCGTGCCCTGCGATAAGCAGGCGGCACTCGACTGGTATGTCAGGGCGGCAGGGCAGGGGCACGCGGCGGCCCAGCACAACTTGGGCCTGCACCATGAACATGGCGCGCAAGACTATACCCGGGCGCAGGTGTTCTATCGCCAGGCGGCCGGGCAGGGCTTTCCCGCCGCGCAGTATCAGCTGGGACTCCTGCATGAGCATGGACAGGGCACGCCGGTCGATGCGCAAGAAGCCATCTTCTGGTACCGCAAGGCGGCAGATCAGGGACATGTGCGGGCGCAGTTCGACCTGGGTCTGCGCTACGAACATGGCCAGGGCATGCCGCAGGATCTGTCACTGGCGCTGGAGTGGTACCGCCGCGCCGCCGAGCAGGATTATGCGCCGGCGCAATACATGCAGGGCGTTTTGCACGACCGCGATGATGGTCCTGCGCCCGACAGCCAGCTGGCCTGCGCCTGTTATTGCCGTGCCGCCGCGCAGGGCCACAGCCTGGCCCAGTTTGCGCTGGGCCTGCGGCATGACAATGGCCAGGATGTGCCGCAGGATTATGCTGCTGCCTGGGACTGGTATGCGCTGGCCGCGCGCCAGGGCCATGCGCGGGCGCAAATGAATCTGGGCTTGATGGCGGCCAGCGGTCAGGGTGGCCCGCTCGATTTGCAGCAGGCATATATCTGGCTGTCGATGGCCGTCGCGGCCGGCGTGGCCGGTGCGGAAAAATCCTTGCGCCAGACAGCGGCGCGCATGCGCGAGACAGATCTGACGCGGGTGCGCGAACATCTGGCGGCGATAGCAGGCTGAGCTGCGCCGCCGGCGTTAGCGTGCGCGGATACAACAGCAGGTACTGTATAGTCTTTTCCCTTCGCCATCTGTGGCGCCCCTTGTTTCCCCCCAAACGCAAAAATTGCTGCAGTATTTGCAGTTTTGATGTGCTAAGGTTCCAGAAGAAGGTGGTCTGTCTATTCTTTAGAAAAGGAAAACCATGCGCCTGAACCCTTTCCCTGGCCGTCCGGCCGCCATCCTGTGTGCGCTGGTGTTGCTGTCGTCTGGCGCCAGCGCCGCCAGTCCTCTGGATGCCCTTAGCAACCAGGATGCCAGCAATGGCTTGAAAGCTGCACTGGAAGCCGGTTCCGCGGCCGCCGTATCGAAACTGGGGGTCGAGAATGGTTTCCTGAGCAATGACAAGGTCAAAATCAAGCTGCCAGGTATCCTGGAGCAAGCCCAGCCTTTGTTGAAAATGACGGGGCGCGGCCAGCAATTGGACGATCTGGTGGTGTCGATGAACCGTGCCGCCGAGTCGGCAGTGCCCATGGCCAAGCCCTTGCTGCTCGACGCGGTCAAATCGATGAGCGTGAGCGATGCGAAAAATATCCTGTCCGGTGGCAGCACTTCAGTGACGGACTTTTTCCGCCAGAAAACTTCGGCGCCGCTGGCCGTCAAATTCCTGCCGATCGTGAAATCCGTGACCGACCGTTCCGGCTTGGCCAGCAAGTACAACAGCACCATGAGCCAGATCGGCAAGACAGGATTGGTGCCGCAGCAGCAATCGACGGTGGAAGGCTATGTCACGGACCGGGCGCTTGACGGCCTGTACCTGATGATAGGCGAGGAAGAGAAAGCCATCCGCAGTAATCCGCTCGCTTACGGCAGCAAGATTATCGGCAAAGTGTTTGGCAGTTTGAAGTGACTGTTGCAGCGTGCTGCGGGGCCGCAGGCGGCGTTTGTGCCGCACTGACCGGTGTGGCGCAAGGGAAACAAGTTAAGCATTTGCTACAAGAAAACAATGTTAAAATTCTGTGACATACATTCCTGAGGCATGGTTAAGCAACGCTCAATTGCCCGGAAGTGCCGAGTTTTAGTGGCGAACTGATGCGCGGCATTGCGAGATGCCCGTCGGTTGGCCTTTTTTCGTTTCATTCACGTTTCCCCAAGCTCATTGATTTTCTGAAGACATCGTCAGAAATTCCAGGTGCAGGATATTTTAGGTAGCCGGATTTGTTAAGCGTACTCAGAAAATCAATTAAATATACCTGGTGTGGCTGCTTGGTGCTTGGCGCCCCTTCGGCGATAGCCGCGACGCCGAATCATGGCGGTCAATCCGGGTATATCAATATGCCCAGTGCCGTGGTGGAAACGGATGGCACCTTCAGCGTCGGCTATAGCTACGACAGTCCGTATGGCCAGTTATGGGCGACAGCGAATATCCTGCCTTTTCTGCAAATGACGGGACGTTATGTGTCGATAACGGGCATCCCGGGTTTTACCAACGCCCCCGGTGAGTATGGCAGTGGCTATGGCCGCTATAAGGATAAAGTCGTCGACGGCAAATTGCGCCTGTGGACGGAAACGCAGTGGATGCCATCTGTCGCCGTCGGCATGACGGACCTGTTCGGTACCGCGCTGTTCAAGGGCCAATATGTGGTTGCCACCAAGACTTTTGGCGCCAGCAAGAATGTCGAAGCGAGCCTCGGTTATGCGCATAAACGCCCGGACGGCGTGTTTGCCGGCGCGCGCTGGACGCCCGCTGCGCTGCCGCGCTGGTCGGTGGTGGCGGAGTACGATACTACCAATTATCTGCGCGACTTCCGCGCCAGCGAAACGACTGCTGGCAAGCGCCGCAAGGGCGCTTCCGTGGGCCTGGAATACCGCTGGGGCTGGCTTGCCCTGCAAGCGGCACGCAACCGCGACCAGTTCAGCGTGAACGCTTTCATCAGCATTCCGTTTGGCGAGCGCGAGTTCGTTCCCAAGGTGTATGAACCAGCGTATTTCGTGGACGACAAGAATCCGCCGCCGTTGCCGAGCAAGGAAGAATGGCATCGCGACCCCGTGTATGGCGCCGACCTGGTGAATGCCCTAGTGAAGCAGGACTACAAGAATATCCGTGTCGAGCAAGAGGGCAATGTCCTCAGCCTGAGCCTGACCAACAGCCGTATTTCGAACATGGGGCGTGCCGTTGGCCGTGCCGCGCGCACCGCCGTCGCCTTCACGCCGAAGGGCGTGACGACCCTGCGCATCACGTATACCAAGCTGGACCAGCCAATCGCCACCTACGAATTCTTTGATTTGCCCAAACTGAACGACTATTTGGCAGGCAAGATTGATCGTAAGGCTTTCCTCGACGTCGTGCTGCTGCGCTACCCGGAGAAAAGCGATGTCATCCGGGATGATCAGCAAGGCTGGCTGAAAGAATTCCTCGACAAGCCGGCGCCCGTCGTGGCCGCTGCACCGGCTCCCGCGCCGGTACTGGCGGAGGCTCCCGCGATGGCCATCGCACCTGCTCCCGCCAAGGCTGCCGACGTCCTCAAGGACGATGGCAAGCTGGCCGTTGGCGTTGGCGTCGATGGCGACGTGGTGCAGATCAAATCGCTGGACCGGGAAGCGAACCGCTTCAAAGTCGCTCCCAAGGTGGGCTTCTTCTTCAATGACCCGAGCGGCGCCTTCCGCTATTCGATTTCGGCCGTGGCCAACTACGACCGCCGCCTGGGCGACGGTCTGTACCTGAATAGCGCCGCCAGCCTGCAGTTGCTGGAAACGGTATCGGGCGTCAAGCAGCCATCGAACAGCAACTTGCCACACGTGCGTACCGATATCGCGGAATATTTGCGCGGCGGGCGTTTCTCGCTGAGCCGTGTCTTGCTGAACAAATACAACAATCCTGCCGAGCGCGTGTATACCCGCATGTCGGCCGGCCTGTATGAAGACATGTTCCGCGGCGTGGGTGGTCAGGTGCTGTACCTGCCGAAGGATAGCCGCTGGGCTGCTGACGTGGCCGTCGATGCCTTGCAGCAGCGTGGCTACAAGGGCTTGCTCGATTCGCGCGATTACAAGACGGTAACGGCGATCGGTTCCCTGCATTACCGCTTGCCGCACGATATTACCGTCACGGCCCGCGCCGGCCGCTTCCTGGCCAAAGACACGGGCGTGCGCATGGAATTCAAGCGCCGCTTCCAGTCCGGTATCGAAGTCGGTGCCTGGTATACGCATACGAACGGCAACGATATCACCAGCCCTGGCACGCCATCGAAGCCATACCAGGACCGTGGCATTTTCCTGTCCGTACCGTTGAACAGCATGTTGCCGATGGATACGCAATCGACGGCCGGTTTCGCCATCGCGCCATGGACGCGGGACGTGGGGCAGATGGTGGCCTCGCCGGGCGATCTGTACGACATGTTCGAGCGTCCGCGCGCCGACATGCACAGTTACGATGGCCTGGGTAATTTTGCCGAGCGCCCGGACGAACAGCACCTGCCTGCCGTCAATCCGCCGGTCCGGCCGTTTGTCAGCCCCTGGCCCGCCATGCGCGCGCGTCTGGAGCAATCTGCATCTGCTACGCCTAGCGCCCCTGAATGGCTCAAGGCGACGGCGGTGGTCGGGAGCGTGGTGCTGGCATCCGCGCTGGCCGACAAACCCGTCGACCGTTTCGTCAAGAAGCACGAGGATTCCAAGGTCTACCGCAACTGGGACAAGCTGGGCAAGGCCATGCCATACGCGGCAGTGGGAGCGGCAGCGGCCGCCTTCGCCCTGGGCGATGAACGCATGCAAAATACGGGACTCATTTCGCTACAATCGGTTGCCGCGGCAACGGGCGTGGCGGTAGCCGGCAAATATGCGTTTGGCCGCGCCCGTCCAGAGGAAGACCTCGGAGCGTGGAGCCGTGTCGGCAGCGGCAGTTCCCGTTCGAATTCATCGTTCCCTTCCGCGCATGCCGCCATCGGCTTTGCTGCCGTGACGCCGTTTGCCAAGGAATACGATGCGCCATGGCTGTACAGCGTGGCTGCCGTGGGTTCCGCCGGCCGCGTATTCGGCCGTAAGCACTGGGTCTCCGACACGGTCGCCGGCGGCATCGTCGGCTATGCCATGGGCAGCTGGCTGTGGCACGCGCAGCGCGACCAGAGCAAATCGGGTTTGTCGATCAATCCCGGCCCGAAAGAAATCAGCGTGACCTGGCAAACAAAATATTAATATGAAGAATTCCATTTTACTGGCATGGATGTGCCTAGCTTAATATGGCCATGCTAATCGAATGCCTGTCTGAGAGTAACTGCGCAGGCATTAGCACGTGGAGCGATGATTTTTGTCGTAGTGCTGGTGTATGAACCTGTCCATTCTCATAGTAGTTTATTTTTTAGCGCATGACGATAGTCGATTTACATTGCAGTATCAAACGAGAAGATTAAGGCAGAAGGGCCAAATATTTACGGAGTGACAGTGTCACGGATGTGTCGTATTTTCCTTCAGGTATTTCTAACGTTTGAGGAACTGCGGTAATATGGCTGACTCAAGAAACATGCTCCCTGCGGACCACTATTTACACTTAAGCTTAATGTTAAAACTCACAAATTGTTTCATAGCCGTCGCTCTGGCATCGGCTTCCATGGCCGTGTCAGCGCAAAGTTATCAAAACCAGAACGATCTCTTAGGTCAGGACCCGATTCTGGAATCGGTCGCGCCTGTAGCCGCGCCAAAGCGCGTGAGCATCACCAATCGGCCGGTAGCGGCCGATCAAGCTGAAGAGAGCGAAGTGGCGACTGTGCCGCGGCAGCGTACAGGAAACGAGGCCGCGCGCGGCACTCGCTCCAGCACGGAGACCGCGCGCGGCATTCGCTCCAGTACGGAGACCATGCGTAATGCCCGCTCCAGCATCCCAAGTGAATTCCAGAAATTTGTTTTTGATAGTACTGGCACCAACGTACCGATCTTTGGTTCGGAATTTTTTGCCAATGCGCCGTCCACCTTTTCTCCCGTCGCCAATGCGCCGGTAGTAGCCGATTATGCGCTCGGTCCTGGCGATGAATTGATGATACGTGGCTGGGGCAGTATCGATATCGATTACCGTGCCACGATCGACCGGAATGGCTTGATTTCGATTCCGACCATCGGATCGGTTGCCTTGGCTGGCGTACGCGCAGGAGACGCGGAAGGTGTTATTCGCAATGCTGTAGGCCAGTTATACAAAGGCGTGACAGTCAATGTCAATTTTGGCCGTTTGCGTTCCATTACCGTGTATGTGGTGGGGCAGGCCAGCCGTCCAGGTACCTATAATGTGTCGAGCCTGTCTACGCTCGTGACGGCCTTGTTCGCCAGTGGCGGTCCGAATGCCAACGGCAGCATGCGCCATGTGCAGATCAAGCGTGGCGGTAAAGTGGCCGCGGAACTGGATTTGTATTCCTTCATTGGCAAAGGCGACAAGTCGACCGACATGAAGCTGCAGGATGGCGACACGATTTTCATTCCTACCGCAGTTGGCCATGTTGCGCTGGTTGGCAAGGTGAATACGCCTGCCATCTATGAACTGAAAACCTCCAGCGATACGGTCGAGTCCTTGCTCGACTATGCCGGTGGTATGCCGGTCGTGGCCGACCCGCGTCGTGCGTTCCTCGAACGCATTGATGCCAATAAAAACCAGCCGCGCAGTGTCGAACAGTTTGCTTTGAGCGGTGAGGGGCTGAAGCGCACGCTCAAGAATGGTGATGTGCTTAACGTGACCTCGATTACCCCTGATTTTTCAAACGCGGTTGTTTTGCGCGGCAATGTCGACCAGGCAGTACGCGCGCCGTTCAAAGCAGGCATGCGTGTCAGTGACTTGATCCCCAGCCGCCAGTACCTCATCACGCGCAATTCAATCAAGCGTCAAAATGGCGTGATGAATGTTGATGAAGAGCGCCAGACCAACGAGGTGGCTGACAATATCGCCTCCCGTATTGGTGGCCTGGTCGATGAGATCAACTGGGACTACGCTGTTGTGGAACGCATCAATCGTGCCGACCTGAGCGTGAGCTTGGTGCCCTTTAATTTGGGTAATGTCTTCACTAATCCCTCCGGTTCCGACAATGTTCAATTGCAGCCGGGCGACACAGTGACGATTTTCTCGCAACAGGATGTCGCGGTGCCAATGGACAAGCGCCGTATTTTTGTCCGTGTTGAAGGCGAAGTGAATGTTCCAGGCGTGTACCAGATGACGGCAGGCGAAACGTTGCAGTCAATGTTGTCGAAGGCTGGCGGCACGACCAGCAATGCGTATTTGTTTGGTACCGCTTTCTATCGCGAAGAAGTACGCCGGCAGCAAGAACTGAACCTGGAAAAACTCGTGAAACGGCTGGAAAGCCAAGCGCGTGCTGACCAGTCGCGCTCGATCGCGAATGCTCGCTCGACGGCTGATGCACAGTTGGCGGAAGTGCGGCGTCAGGCGGATGCCGCTGCAGCAGCTCAGGCAATCGCGCGTCTAAGCCAGTTGAAGCCAACTGGACGTATCGCATTCGGCCTGGATCCGCGTGAAAAACGGTTTGCGACTTTGCCGCAACTGAAGCTGGAAAACGGCGACCGGCTGGTTGTTCCTGCACAGCCTGAATTCATCTATGTATTCGGTGCCGTTAATGTCGAGTCGTCGCCGTTGTGGCGTCCGGGTGACCGCGTCAACGATTATCTGAAAAAGGCTGGCCTTACCGCCGAGGCGGACGAGGACAATATCTTCCTGCTTCGCGTCGATGGTAGCGTGGTGTCGCGTGATTCAGGAAGCTGGCTGTCGGGTGGTTTTGGTGGAACCGAGGTCATGCCAGGCGACAGCATTGTGGTGCCGGAGAAGTTTGACAAGGAAACCCGATGGACGAAATTCATGACCGGCGCGCGTGAGTGGACGCAGATTTTGGCCAACTTTGGACTGGGCGCTGCAGCTTTCAAGACGCTGCGTGATTAAGAGCTTCAGGCCACTCCGGCCTGAAACCAACACCGAATCTTTCCTATCTGGTATTAAAAAATAAGCGGCTCATAAGTATGAATCAGATGCAATCCACGGCTTTACCGCCGACCCCGGACGCCGATGAGCGTGAATTCAGCGTTTTCCATATTCTCATCGTTCTGGCGAAGCGCAAAAAACTCATCATATGGTTGCCTGTCGTTGCGGCAATTGCCTCTGCAGCAATCAGTTTCGCCCTGCCTAATGTGTATAAAGCGAGCGCGAAATTGTTGCCTCCTCAACAGGCTCAGTCCGGCGCCTCGGCACTGTTATCGCAACTCGGCGGTGCCGCAGGCGCTCTTGCTGGGGCCGCAGGGCTGAAAAATCCCAATGATTTGTATATTGGAATGCTCAAGAGTCGTACCGTTGCCGACAAGTTAATTGCAAAATTCGATTTGCAAAAGGTCTACGATGTCGAGACGATGGACAAGGCACGCGTTATCCTGGAAGGGAACAGTAGCTTGGTTGCGGGAAAGGATGGCCTGATTTCGATCGACGTCGAGGGCGAGGACAAGAAGCTCGTCGCCCAATTGGCCAATGGCTATGTCAACGAACTGGTTTCATTGACTAAGGTACTGGCCGTGACTGAAGCATCTCAGCGCCGGATGTTCTTCGAACGTCAACTGGAACAGTCCAAGGATAATCTGGGGAAAGCGGAAATGGCGCTGAAAAGTGCCCTCGATACGCGCGGCGTGATCAGCGTCGATGCCGACAGCCGTGCCATCGTCGAAACTGTTGGCCGTTTGCGTGCTCAAATTTCGGCTAAGGATATTCAGTTAAGTGCGATGAAGGCATTCGTCACGACTAACAACCCAGAATACAAACGTGCCCAAGAGGAGCTGATCAGCCTGCGCGCAGAGCTGTCGAAGCTGGAAAATGGCCGTCCCGCCCTTGCCGGTGATGCGGAGGCCGATCCGGCCAAGCAAGTTGGCCTTGAGAATATCAAGATCTTGCGTGACGTTAAGTACTATCAAATGTTGTACGAGCTGTTGGCGAAGCAGTATGAAGTTGCGCGCCTCGATGAAGCAAAAGACACAGCATTGATCCAGGTGCTTGATCCTGCGGTGGAGCCGGAACGCAAATTCAAGCCTAAACGCTCGATGTTGATCTTGCTTTCGACCATACTGGCATTCATTGCCGCAGTTGCCTGGGCCTTCATGGCGGAGGCAAGAAAAAGAATTCTTGCTGACCCCGACGGTAAAGCGCAATGGGAACAATTCAAGCAACTTGCCCGATCAAAATAACAAGTCGTAATGTCTCGCTGAGCGCGCAATGGCCGCGTCAGTCCGGGAAAGGTGGCGTTGCAACGGAACGCTGCCCAATCCGGCAGCCCCTTCGGCGAGAGTGATATTTTGTAGCTGCAGAGCACCTTCGGCAGCGCCGGACCGTATTAATTCTAAATCGAGTACACAAAGAAAATGACCAAAAGAATTGCCCTCATCACAGGAATCACCGGTCAGGATGGCGCTTATCTGACCAAGCATTTGCTGGCGCTTGACTATACCGTGTACGGCACTTTCCGCCGTACCAGTTCGACCAATTTCTGGCGCCTGGCGGAGCTGGGTGTGGAGAACCATCCGGATTTGCATCTGGTCGAGTTTGACCTGACTGATCAGAGTGGCGTGTTGCGCCTGGTTGACCGTGTTCAACCGGATGAGATTTACAATCTGGCTGCGCAAAGCTTTGTCGGCGTATCGTTCGATCAGCCTGCCACCACAGCAAATATCACCGGCCTGGGCGCACTGTACCTGCTTGAAGCGATCCGTTTCGTAAATCCGAAAATCAAGTTCTATCAGGCATCGACATCCGAGATGTTCGGCAAGGTGCAAGAGATTCCACAACTGGAAACCACGCCTTTTTACCCGCGCAGCCCGTATGGCGTGGCCAAGCTGTACGCTCACTGGATGACGATCAACTACCGCGAATCGTATGGCATCTTCGGCGCTAGTGGCATCTTGTTCAATCACGAGTCGCCTCTGCGCGGACGCGAATTCGTCACGCGTAAAATTACCGACAGCGTTGCCAAGATCGTTCTCGGCCAGCTCGATTGCCTCGAACTGGGTAATATCGACGCCAAGCGCGACTGGGGCTTTGCCCAGGAATATGTGGAAGGCATGTACCAGATGCTGCAGGTCGACGAGCCAGATACCTTTGTGCTGGCCACCAACCGTACCGAGACGGTGCGCGACTTTGTCACGATGACTTGCAAGGCCGCCGACATCACTCTGGAATGGCAAGGCGCGGCGGAGAGCGAGTTTGCTGTCGATACCGCCACTGGCAAGACGATTGTGCGCATCAATCCGAAATTCTACCGCCCGGCGGAAGTGGAATTGCTCATCGGCGATCCGGCGAAAGCCGAACGCGTGCTGGGCTGGAAGCCTGAGACGACGCTCGAAACGTTGTGCAAACTGATGTATGACGCTGACTTCGTACGTAACAAGCAGGGTTTCTCGTTTTGAAGATACTGCTGACAGGTGCATCCGGTTTTACCGGACGACCTTTTGCCGACATGGCCCGCGCGGCGGGTCACGAAGTGGTGGCGCTGACGTGCGACCTGGGCGACAAGGCGGCGTTGCGTCAGCAGGTATTGGCAGCAGCGCCTGACACGGTCGTGCACCTGGCGGCAATCAGCTTCGTCGGCCAGGCGGACGACAACGCGTTCTATGCGGTCAATGTGGTCGGCACCATGAACCTGCTCGACGCTTTGCTGGCCTTGCCGCAGGCGCCGCACCGGGTGTTGCTGGCCAGCAGCGCGAATGTGTACGGTAACTGCGATGAGTCGCCGATCACGGAAAACCAGCGGCCGGCGCCGATGAACCATTACGCCACCAGCAAACTGGCGATGGAACATATGGCGCGTACGCTTGGGGATCGGCTCTCGCTGATGTTCACCCGGCCGTTCAATTACACCGGGGTGGGCCAAGACAATAAGTTCCTGATTCCCAAGCTGGTCAGCCATTTTGCGCGGCGTGCGCCTAGCATCGAGCTGGGCAATTTGCATGTTGAACGGGAATTCAATGATGTCGACATGGTATGCGCAGCGTATCTTCAGTTGATCGAGCAAGGTCAGTCTGGCGAAACTTACAATATTTGCTCTGGGAATGCCTACACCTTGCTGCACGTGATTGAGTTGCTGTCCCAGATCACGGGGCACCAGATTGACGTTACAGTTAATCCGGCGTTTGTCCGCACAGGCGAAGTGCATCGCCTGTGCGGCAGCCCGGCCAAGCTACAGGCTTTACCAACGCCGAAGAACGGCCTTCCTGCCGCTCGCAGTCTGGAAGCTACATTGCGTCACATGCTTGCCGCGGCCGAACGCGAACAGTTGTCTGTGACGGAAGTCAAGAAAACCGCAGTTCATATCTAAGGAAGCGCTGATTAATTCAATTTGCGAAAACTCGTCGCATTAAAAATCAAAGACTTACATACGACGTTTCGGCGGAAAGTCGAATTAATCAGTGGCCCTTAACGGTCTCTGCCTGGTCGATAACCGGCGGTGTTTACCACTAACCTCGGATTTCTCATGATTCATATTTTGGCAGCTGTGTCACCCGAAGCGACGATTGGAAAAAACGTATCAATCGGGCCATTCACGATCGTCCACGCCAACGTCGTGATTGGTGATAACACGAAAATCGATTCGCACTGCGAAATCGGCTATCCATCGGCGCTTGCCGATGGTTTACCATTGGTGATTGGCGCAAACAGCCTGATTCGATCGCACAGTATTTTGTATGAGGGCTCGACCTTCGGCGAGCGCTTGACCACAGGCCACCGCGTCACGATTCGCGAAAAAACCGTTGTCGGCATTAATTTTCAGGTTGGAACCTTGGGCGACATCCAGGGCAGTTGTACTATCGGCGATTACGTGCGTTTCCACAGCAATGTGCACATTGGACAGAAGTCCACAGTTGGCAATTACGTCTGGATTTTCCCATATGTCGTCCTGACCAATGATCCGCATCCGCCGAGCGACATATCGATAGGCGCCACTGTGGAAGATTTCGCTGCAGTCGCAACGATGTCGGTGGTATTGCCAGGGGTGACGATTGGCAAGGGCGCGCTGGTTGCGGCGCACAGTTCAGTGGCACGTGATGTGGCACCCGATACGGTGGTCGGCGGCACCCCGGCGAAGTATCTTTGCGATACCTCGAAAATCAAATTGAAGAATGATCCCGATACCAGTGCTTATCCGTGGCGAAAACATTTTCATCGCGGTTATCCGGAATCGGTGGTCGCAGAGTGGTTGAAGGAATTTTCCTGACTGATGTTCGGGGCTCCTTTGCCCAATGGTAATAATTCACGGCGCGCCGACGCATTCCGCCAATTTTACAAAAGAGATTCAAATGAATATTGATCTTTGCAAGGTCATTGAACTTCCCAAGATTGCCGATCCGCGCGGCAACTTGACCTTTATCGAGGGCGGTGAACATGTCCCGTTCGACATCCAGCGTGTGTACTACCTGTATGACGTTCCCGGCGGCGCCGAGCGAGGCGGCCATGCACATAAGGGCTTGCACCAGCTGA
Organism: Janthinobacterium algoris; assembly: GCF_051380935.1. Lineage (NCBI taxonomy): Bacteria > Pseudomonadati > Pseudomonadota > Betaproteobacteria > Burkholderiales > Oxalobacteraceae > Janthinobacterium > Janthinobacterium algoris. The sequence goes on from NZ_JBNYXZ010000017.1 coordinate 78,353, forward strand.
TCATCGCGATGTCGGGCAGTTTCGATGTAGTGCTCGATGACGGCTTCAACAAGAAGCGCGTGCATTTGAGCCGTTCCTACAATGGACTGTATGTGTGCCCCATGATTTGGCGTGAACTTGATAATTTTTCATCGGGTTCCGTATGCATGGTATTGGCATCAAACCGTTACGATGAAGACGATTATTTCCGCGATTACGGCGACTTTTTGAAAGCAGCAGAGGTACCAACAAAATGAATGTTCCTTTTTTAGATCTGAAAGCCGCCTATCTTGAGTGCCAGGCTGATATCGACGCTGCGGTACAACGTGTGCTGCACAGCGGGTACTACATCGGTGGTCCTGAAGTCGAATCCTTTGAGGTTGAGTTCTCCCAATTTTGTGGCGCCAAAGAGTGCGTCGGCCTGGCCAATGGCCTCGATGCCTTGCATCTGGCCTTACGCGCGATGGATGTGGGTCCTGGCGACGAAGTCATCGTCCCAAGCAACACGTATATCGCCACCTGGCTCGCCGTCAGCCAGTGCGGCGCAACAGTCGTTCCGGTAGAGCCGGACGCCCGCACCTTCAATATCGATCCTGCCCTGATCGAGGCGGCCATCACACCTCGTACCAAGGTGATTTTGCCAGTCCACCTGTACGGTCAGCCTGCAGATTTGGATCCGATCCTTGCGATCGCCCGCAAACATGGCCTGCGCGTGCTGGAAGATGGGGCCCAGGCCCACGGATCGCGTTACAAGGGCAAGCGCATTGGCGCGCATGGCGACGTGGTTGCATGGAGCTTTTACCCAGGCAAAAATCTGGGGGCGATTGGCGATGGCGGCGCCATCACGACCGACGATCCGGTGCTGGCCGAGCGCATCCGCGTGCTGCGCAATTATGGCTCGCGCGTGAAGTATGTTAACGAATTCCAAGGCTACAACAGCCGACTCGATCCTATTCAGGCTGCGATATTGCGCGTCAAGCTGCGCCGTCTCGATGAGTGGAATAGCCGGCGCAGCGCGATCGCCGCCCACTACCTGGAGCAGTTGCGCGACAGCGGCCTGGGCTTGCCATATGTGCCCAAGTGGGCGACGCCGGCCTGGCATTTGTTTGTGGTGACGGTACCTAACCGTGAAGCGCTGCAGCAACAACTTACCGCTGCTGGCGTGACGACGCTGATTCATTATCCGATCTCTCCACATTTGCAGCAGTGCTACGCTGACCTCGGCTGGAAAGCTGGCGTGTTCCCGATAGCCGAACAGATGGCAGCACAGGTGTTGAGCTTGCCGATTGGTCCCCAGCTGGAAACTGACGAGCTTGCTACGGTCGTGCGTGCGTTGAATCGATGAGTCTGGTCCGATCGAGCCTGTTGAACGGCATTGCAGTGGCAGTGAAAGTCGGCGCAGCAATGATCCTGAACAAGGTTCTCGCTGTGTACGTTGGTCCATCAGGATATGCCTTGATCGGTCAGTTTCAGAATGCACTCGCCGTCGCACTTAGCCTGAGTGGCGGCGTGATGGGCCCGGGCGTCACCAAGGGTACGGCACAGCATTATGATAACCGTGCACAACAGCACACGGTGTGGCAAACCGCGTTCAAGCTGACGCTGTCCGCAACGTTACTAGCAAGCATTACTTTTATTGTCGCGAACCAGTGGCTATCGTTCAAGCTGCTGGAGCGGGCCGACATGGGAACGGTATTCATCGGACTGGGTCTGGCGCTGCCGGCAATTGCCGTCAACAACTTGTTATTGGCGATTATCAACGGCAAGAAGGATGTGGCAATTTACGTCAGTGCGAACATCATTGGCAGTTTGCTGAGTTTGCTGGTGGTCGGTGTTCTCACCTCCGTCTGGGGCCTGTATGGCGCACTCTTGGCCATTGCAATCAGTCCGGCGGCGTTGTTGCTGGCTACCGGTGCACTGGTATGGCGCCGTGAATGGTTCAAAGTGACGTTTTTGTGGGGCAAAGTTGACCGTTCAACAGTGCGCGAACTGTCCGGTTTCGGATTGATGGGCCTTACCTCTGCAATCATGTCCCCGCTTGCCTTCATGTTTATTCGTAACCATTTATCGGCCACGTTAGGATTGAATGCTGCCGGCTATTGGCAGGCTTCATGGAAAATCAGTGAAATTTATCTGATGCTGGTGACACTGACCTTGTCGATGTATTACTTGCCGCGTCTGGCTGAAATCAAGATGCGCGCTGAGCTAGGTAAAGAGATCGTCAAGGTTTACAGCTTGGTGTTACCAATGGTGGTGATTGGCGCCATTGTGATGTATGTATTGCGCGATTTTATTATAGAACGTCTGTTTTCGCGTGATTTTGTACCCATGCGCGAGCTGTTCATGTGGCAATTAACAGGCGATGTGCTGAAGATCGGCTCTTGGATTTTGAGTTACATTATGCTGGGGAGGGCGATGGTCCGCACCTTCATACTTACTGAAGTGCTCTTTTCCGTGTCGTTTTATGGATTGACCGTGGCATTCGTCTCCGCCTACGGCTTGCAGGGTGTGGCGATGGCCTATGCCGGTAACTATCTGCTGTATTGGATCGTGATGGCGTTACTCGTTAAAAATGAAATGAAGAGAATGGAAGCAACGCATGTCTAGCCTGAATTCGAGCAGCGACCGACCACTGACGTCGGTGTTGATTCCCTTATACAACCATGCCCTCTATATTGTCGAGTGCCTAGATAGTGTTCTTGCGCAGGGGCCGGCGAATATCGAATTGGTGCTGATCGATGATGGTTCTTCAGATGATGGTTTTTCCATTGCGCAACGCTGGAAAGAAGAGCATGGTAACCGTTTCCCACGCATCGAATTCGAGCGTCAAGTAAATGCAGGGATCACGCAAACATATGATCGCCTTTTGCGGAAGAGTACAGGTAATGTCATTCTGGTTGTTGCCAGCGATGATGTGCTGATGCCTGAATCAATTATTAGTCGTTTAAGCTTGCTTGGGGAGCCAGGCGTGATGGCGGTGTTTGCCGATGCAATCCCAATCGATGGGCAGGGAAAGGTAACCGGCACTAGCGCGATTAGTGAGCTAGGCCAACCAAGCTCGCGTGCAGCACTTGCCGATCAGCGCACGCTGCCTTGGGAATTGATTTTTCGGTGGAACGTCTACGGTTCCGTATTGCTGTATCGGCGAGAAGCTGTGCTCAAGCCGGATGGCAATTCGGTGCTTAACCTCGACATCTTCAGTGAAGACATGCAACTATATTATCTCTTTGGATCGCGTGGCTCACTACGTTATTTGAATCAGCCGGTGGCCAAGTATCGTGTGCATGGGACGAATACCTCGCACACACAAGAAAACGTCAAAAAATTAAGAAAAAATATCTATCAATCGCGCAGGCATGCCATGATCGGTATGCCGTTCTGGCGCCGTGCTGTTGTGGCCATGCAGGCTTTTACCTACCATCGTTGGGGTACCGGCTGGCGCAAGCGCTTGTGCCTGCCGATGGTGGCGTTTGCCTACATGGGAATCTTAACTGCACGCTTGATCTACGATTTCTATCGTACACGCGTGTTGAGGCAGGCGCGTGATGTCTGATTCGATACAGTTGATCCCAACAGCTAAGGGAAAGTTGGCGCGCCGAATAAAACAATTCAAGTCCGAGCCACTGCCTTGGGCCCTTTACATGCTAGGTGCATGGGGCTTCGCAAAGTTGCGCAGTGCGATGTATGCGCGCTTGCTCAAGGCACCGGGTCTGAATGTTGGTCCGTGCTGTGCTATCCGTGGCACCCAATGTATCACAATGGGAAGCGGTGTCTCCATCTACGGCGGGTTGTGGCTCGAAGCAGTCCAGCATTACCGGCAGCAGTCGTTTTCGCCGACCATTATCATTGGCGACAATGTATCGTTTTCGCTAGATGTGCATATTACTTGCGTGGAAAGAATCGAGATCGGCAATGGCGTCCTGTTTGGTAGCCGTGTCCATGTATCTGACCACAATCACGGAAGCTACGTTGGTATGCACCAGAGTCATCCGCAGCAGGCGCCGGCTGAGCGTGAGTTGGCCCTGCGCGGGGCCGTCGTCATTGAAGATAACGTCTGGATTGGCGACAATGTCATTATTTTAGGGCCGGTACGAATAGGTGCCGGCGCAATCGTGGGAGCCAATTCCGTGATCAGCACAGATGTGCCGGCGGCGACCATGGTCGTCGGTGCACCCGCAAAAGTGGTCAAGCAATTTGATTACGAACTGAATCTATGGAAGAAAATTTAATCATGTCAACCAGGAAGTTATTGTCGATCTGCATGCCGGCCAATAGTCGTGCAATTGAGTTGCCGTCAAGGCAGCTTGACGGCGTTGCTGGTGTTGCGTGCGATTACACGAATTATTTTTTTTTATGCGTTAGCGATCAGTTAGCGTTGGGCAAAAGTCCGCGCCTCTGCCTCATTAAAGCCGATTAGGCTCTGCAATCCTCCAATGACATGACAACCCTCGAATTTTCCCTGCTGGCCCTAAAGCACATGGAGTCCTACTTGGTGCTGTGGTTGGCACTGTTTGTATTGTATCGGCTGCTGTTCTGGAAAACTGTTAAATCAATTTTAGATCCTCTTTATTTCGTTGTTATTTTCACCAACTCGATTTGCACGGCCAATGTCGTCTTCCTGGCCATCTATAACGAAATAAAATGGTATTACACACTAACATATCTGTTTTCGGAAGCGGCCTTGCTTATCGGGATTCTGCTATTCGCCCGCCCACAGCCTGTACTACTGCCACATATGCCATCGCCAGAGTTCGTCAGACGGCTTAAATTCGGCATATTGTTCACTATGACAATTGCTATTGCTGCAAATATGATGATTTACATCAACAGGGGTATTCCTCTGCTGCTCGAGAGCCGCAACGACGCGTCTGCTGGCGGATTTGGTATCCTGCTGCGCTTGTCACAAGTTGCCACTGCCTTGTTTGTACTCTTCTACTACGTCAAGAAAAAAATCACCGCATCTCCCAACTCCAGAATGGAGCATCTGCTCTTCGTGATAAGTATTGTCTTTGGTTTGCTCAGTGGGTATAAGGCGTTTTTTCTATTCTATATTTTTGTCTATTTTTTCACTAGCGGCCATACAGTGTCGATGTCGTTCAAGAAAAAAACTGTTTTCACCGCTGGCGGGATCATTGTGATGTTAGCAATGTTCTCGGTGGTGCTCGACACAACAGAATTAGGTCTTCTTGTCCCTGCCCTGCTGACACGATTGCTCGCCTCCGGCGATGTGTATTACATGGCATTCGTCAATGACACGATCGACATGTTGCCCCCTCAAGGATTTTTTTATCAGTTATTTGGATCCCTGTTGGCTTCGTTTCGCGTGGTCAGTTGGGATGCGGCTCCACTTAACTATGGCTACGCTATCAACGAAGTGGTCAACAAAAATGATTTATTGTTCGGCCCGACCTTTCGCTATAACGTCTTGTGGCTCTTGCTGACCAAAAGCCCAATCCTGACCGTCATGCTGTCATTTATGGTTGGCGCCACGATCGGTTTGCTCAACAGGGCGTTGTACCGCAGCAAGAAATTAGGCCTCTCTTTTATCGTTATCGCTTTTTTTTACTATAAGTCATTTATGATAATTCTCGGGCCGGATCACGCCGTTAACGACATTGTGTTGTCCGCCACTATTTTCATAGTCATGGCTGCGGTGATATTCCTGCCCATTTATACGAAGCGGACCGTGCTTGCCACGGGTATGGCATCGTAAGATTCGGTCGAGTATGGTTCATCATGCACCATAGTCGACCACCATCGAAAATTGTCTGAAAATTCTCGCGCCCTAGTGAGGCATTATATCGAAGCGTAGTTTCTTGTATCTGCAGGCGCATGGAGCATGGACTAGTTGATGCGTAATCGAACGTACCGGTCCGGAGCTTAATTAGAGATTGCTCCTTGCTGCAGAGTCTTTTCTGTAGTTTTCTCAGATTCTTCGCGTATGGAAGGGGCTAGAACAACATTTCCAGCGGGATTTTTTTGAAGATTGAGTAAATAATGCACGAAGTCGATAAAAATCACTACTCTCACAGCGTATTCCTGTTTGTCGGAATCGTATTTTAGTCAATTCTTTAATAAAAGAACAATATTTTTGCAGTGACATGGTCATGAGACTGGTATCAAAGAAAAAATTTTCGACTTGTATCATTTGATACTTTCTTCTTAATGGCTCATGGAATTTTTTTGGAATAATATATGAAATCTCCTAGTTTATCCGTTTGCATCCCTGCATATAATAGAGCGAAATATCTGAGGAATGTATTGGATTCAGTTATCAGCCAGAAAGAATATTTATTTGAAATTGTTATTTGCGAAGATGTTTCTCCACAACGCCAAGAAATTGGGGAAATAGCATGTGAATACAAAAAGAAATATGGCGACATGATTGTATATCATGAAAATATCACAAATTTGGGATTTGATCGAAACTTACGTCAGTTGATACAGACAGCTAGTGGCGACTATTGTGTATTTCTCGGGAATGATGATGTTCTTTGTTCCGGAGCTCTGAAGAACTTAACTGAGGTAATAACCCGTAATAAAGATGTTGGCGTTATTCTGCGTGGATATGGTTGGTTTAACGGAACTCCAGATAATGTCGCCCAAACTGTAAAATATTTTCCAGAGGAACGGTTTATGCCAGCGGGGCTGGACAGCCTATCATTTTTCTTCCGGCGCGCCTGCGTGCTGGCTGGTTTGACGATCGCAAGGAAGCCGGCGCTCGAACTCGAGACATCGGAATTTGATGGGTCTCTATTTTATCAATTGCATCTGGTTGGAAATATTATATTGAAGCACAACGGCGTGTTCACGCCGGAAATTATTGCTTTGTGCCGTGCCGACGAGGCCCCTGATTTTGGTCATTCCAGCGCGGAAAAAGGAAAATATACGCCAGGAGAATATACCATTGATGCGCGTATTCATATGATGACCGGCATTGTAACCATTGCGAAAGCGATCGATAAAAAGTATAAGGGCGCATTGAATGGAATTTTGCGCGACATTGCAAATTATTCTTTTCCTTGGCTGTCATACCATGCCGATAAAAAATATGGAATCTTCAAGAGGTATTACCATGCATTAGGAGACATGGGACTGAAGTCGTTTCCTATGTTTCACGTGTATTACTATCTTATTTTGATCGTCGGTGCTGGGCGGGTTGAGAAAATGATTAATTTTGCCCGAAATTCTCTGGGCTACACGCCAAAACTGGGCGGACGCAAGTAAGAAGCTGACTGTTGGTGTTTCCCTTTTTTGTCATGTCGATTGATTATGGAATGTTGAAGTTATGAAGTTGTTGATAGATGGTTATTATCTGGATAAGCCACGAGGAATGGGCCGTTATTTGCAGGAATTGCTATTCGCTGTGGCTCGTTTCGCACCTGAATATTACATCATTAGTGTAATGGTCCCAGATGATATTTCCAATGCCTTGCTGGTTTTGCCAGAGCGAATAGATTATATTAGGAAAAGGCGTCTTCCATTTCCGGTATGGGAGCAATTTTCTGTTCCATTAACTGTATTGATGCAATGTCCGGATGTGGTTCATTTTCCTTACAATACGATGCCAGTTTGTATGAATTTGCCGTTTTTGCGCAATATTTTTTATGGCGCGCGGGTGGTTACGGTGCATGATCTCATCTATATGTCTTCGCCTGGTGGGAATTTTTATCAAGGCTGGGGAAACCGCTACCGAAAATTTTGTGTTCAATTGATATCAAAATTTAAGACTTGTATCATTACAGACAGCTATTTCTCGGCTGTTGAAATCAAGTCTTTATTGAACCTGACTGCGGAAGTGGTCTATATACCCGTTGAGCGAACTTGTCCTGAGCAATTCGGTGAACGTTCGATTGTCGATAAATGGATTTCATCTAAAAATTATCTTCTGCATATCGGTGGCGTAAGTCCCCACAAGAATTCGAAGCGGTGCGTCGAAGCCTTTATCGCGGCCAAGCTTGAGGGGTGGCAACTTGCAGTGCTGGGTATGCCTTCCGACTGTCCGCTTGCACAAGAGCACGCGGGTAACGATGCCGTCAAATTTCCAGGCTGGGTCTCCGATCATGAAATGCGCACAATACTGGGACATGCAGATGGTGTCTTGTTTCCAAGTCTGATGGAAGGATATGGCTTGCCTATCGTGGAGGCCTTCGCTTCAGGGAAACCTTTGCTCACATCTGATTTGCCGCCAATGAATGAGTTGGCGGCTGATGCGGCTATCTTGGTAAAGCCAACCTCAGTGTCAGAACTAACTGCTGGTATTTTAAAAATGGTTCATGATCGTCCCGGTAGTATTGCATTGGTAGAAAAAGGTTATTCAAGAATGCTCGATATTACTTCTGAAAAAATGGCTCAAAAGATGTTTTTGGTTTACGGAGCAATGAAATAAGATGAAAGTTGCGTTGATTTCTACTTTGTACCCTTTTCCTGCCGATGTAGGTAAAAAAGTTGTAGTGACGGGATTAATTCGTTTTTTTTGCGAGAAAATATCTTCGGAGAATTTCTTTTTGATATTTCCGGTGACGGACCTGATGACTAAAAATGCGCATGAATTTAATCAGGAGAATTATATCTTGCCAACTGGAATAACGAAACTGCGTAATATTTTTTTTCATACATTTTTGAGAAGAAAAAAAAGTATCCAGGAATCGCTATTTTTTTCCAATAATATTACGACTTCGCTGCAGAAGATAATTAATGAGATTGATGCGGATATTTTGGTTTTCGATACCATTCGCATGGGGCAGTATCTTCCTTTGCTAAATACAGGAAAAGCGAGAAATGTACTATATTTGGAAGATCTTTTTTCTGTACGATATGAAAGTATGATACGCGCTTTGAATTTTCCAGAAACGAAGAGTTTTAATCCGCTTGGTAATTTTGAGCGGCATGTGCCCCGGATATTTCGTTCGTATATAAGGAAATTTTCATTCGTCCAAAAGATGTTACTGTCTTATGAGTCAAAATTGGTGGCAAATTCTGAGGCAGTTCAGTCAAGAATTTTTCCTGATAACTTATTGATTAATAAATCGGAAGTGGAATTGCTCAGTTCTTGGGGCGGGCGTGGCGTTCATGTATTTCCACCCTATATATCCTCTAGCATGCGTCCCTACGCTCGTTCATGGAACAAATCACCTATTTTTGTGTTTCTTGGTGGACTAGATGTGCCGCATAACGCAGTAAGTTTGGAAAATTTTATTGACGTACACTTGTCAAAAATTATTCAGGATATTCCCGACGTACTCATACGTGTGATTGGAAAAAATCCTGCCCCATCGTTATTGGCGCTCGTGAAAAAATTTCCTTTGCATGTAAGAATCGAAGGTTACGTTGACAGTCTTGATGAAGTCTTACTCGGAGCTTGTGCGATGCTGGTACCGTTGCTATTTGGTAGTGGAGTCAAGCTGAAAACGATCGATGCCTTGTCTTACGGATTGCCCATCATCGCAACAGATTTTGGCGTCGAGGGTGTCGGAATTTCTACAGAAAATCAAGATTGCATTATTGAAAATAATTTATCAAATTATGGCATCTGGATGAAAAGGCTTCTTGACTCCCAATTTAATGAACAGATATCACGAAATTCTTATCGGCTATATATGGAAAACTACTCGGACTCCAGCGTTAAAGCCAAATACTCAAAAATATTTAGTATTTGACAAATTTTGAAGGTGGGGCGCAATTCTTTCAGGTTTTGTCGCAGGAACTGGAATTTTTCGACCTGATGCCAGCACTCTGCTCGTGAGGCGATTTGTTTTTTTTATGCAATGATAATTTTATTGGCTTTAATTAATGGACTATAGAAGAGAAATTGATGGATTGAGGGCGTTAGCTGTCACTTAACCTCTACTTTTAGAATGCTCTAAAAAAGGGGGATTACCCCGGATGCTTACTTGTCTAGAGTCGTGTGATTATGTACCCCATCGTAGCTGGCCGCTATTCAAAGCCAGACACGTTTTGCGTACACTGTTGGACAACCTCAATCAGCAGCCTTCTCATGACTCAAGCCCTGCATAACCGCGCCCGGACAACTCACCTGATCCGCGAAGAAATCAAGAACTCTACGTTGTCCCAGGCCGAGTTGGCCAGGTTGTACAACGTCAGTCGCCAGACCATTCGCAAGTGGCAGGACAGGGACAGCGTCGATGATGTTTCGCATCGTCCCAAAACGATGTACACCACGCTGACGCCCGCCCAGGAACTCATCGTCGTGGAGTTGCGCCGCACGCTGCTGTTGCCCACCGATGACCTGCTGAGCATTACCCGCGAATTCATCAATCCGGCCGTATCACGTGCTGGCCTGGGACGCTGCTTGCGCCGACATGGCGTGTCCGATCTGCGTGACTTGGTACCGGAACTGCTCGCCGGAACGGCCACCAAGAAAACCTTCAAGGATTACGAGCCCGGCTTTTTACATATAGATATCAAGTACTTGCCACAGATGCCCGACGAGCAACAGCGGCGTTATCTGTTCGTCGCCATTGACCGCGCCACACGCTGGGTCTACATGGCAATCTACGCCGACCAAAGTGACTGCAGCAGCGTCGATTTCCTGAACAAAGTGAAGCAGGTCTGCCCCGTCAAAATCGTTAAACTGCTCACCGATAACGGCAGCCAGTTCACGGATCGTTTCACCAGCCAGAGCCGCAAGAAGGAACCCAGTGGCCACCATGTCTTTGATCGCCTCTGCAAGCAGTTTGGCATTGAGCATCGGCTGATTCCGCCACGCCATCCACAAACGAACGGCATGGTTGAACGCTTCAACGGGCGCATCAGCGAGATCGTCGGCCAGACGCGATTCGGGTCTGCGGCAGAACTCGCATCGACGCTGCAAAGCTATTTGAAACCTACAACCACAACATTCCGCAGCGCGCCTTAAACCATCAAACTCCCATCCAGGCGCTCAAAGAGTGGCAGGCAAAGAAGCCGGATTTACTTGTTAAGCGTGTTTATAACCAGACGGGTCTTGACACTTACTTAGAATCAAACTGATACAACAGATCGAATACAGCTATGTTATTTTCGATCTTTAGTGGCGCGTTGTTGTTTACATTAAAAGTAGCAATGATAAGCGGTACTTGACTTGATGTCTGTGACGAATCAGGCTTGCATTTGAGTGCCATGTAGGTCTTGTCGGCACACCAAAATTCTGGCCGCAAGGGATGATCGGAAAACACAATGATTCTGAAATTGTCTCCAAACACCGATTTGGCTCTTTGCGCCACCAGTCTGACTACCGCAGCACCGTATGTAATGTTGTCAGCATATTCTACACTTAAGGTCTTCAAAGGAATCCCCATCAGCGGGTGTGGCGCCAGAAGGTGTGCAAATAGAATTCCTCCTTTTTTCCAGAAGGGTGCCTCCATCAACGTTTTTTTCATGTTGTCACGTAAGGCCAGGAATGATTTTCTGTCTGACTCGGATGCTTCGCAACCCAAAAATTCCAGTCCGTTGACCCAAGGGAAGTTGCAGGCCAATTCTGTGCCAGCTGATTTTGTTGGAAAAGGAGAAAAAGAGCAGGAACGAAGGCCTTGAATGGAACAATAGCGGTGATAGAAACCTACGATATCAATATTCTCCGAACTAGCCTTTACTTTGGAAAAATCCAATACTCTGCTTGTACTGCAGAGTTGCGTGGGCCCACAGGCCACTGATTGGTCAAAACTTGTCCTCATCCAAATGGCGGGAATAACGTTGATCGTGTTCTTGCCCGCCGGATCTATATTGCTTACTGTGACATGTAATCCGGCCGACTGTAGTTGCTTAACAACAGGCCCGGCTGCGCTGGCACTGAGCTCATCTAATAGCAAAACAATCGTGTTTTGCGATGGCATATTTGGAGCCGCGACTGTCGGCGGTTGATAACTTGGGCTTGGCCAGTAGACCGTGGAGGCATTCGTGTTCGCAAGCACCACTGGGAAAAAAATGAAAATCATCCCTCCGACGATTCCGGCCAAGTAAAAACGTTTCCAAGTGTCAATACTAATTTTGAGAGTTAATAGACTTGCAGTGATAGCCAAGGCAACTGCGAGCATTTTGTGCAAGGCATTGCTTTGCATCGGAATCAATTCCAACTGTTTAAGATAGGTGAATCCGACAAAGGTCAACAACAGGGCTATGCCGACATTTATCAATTTTATTGTTGTGGCTTGCCCCAATCCACGGCTTAGCAGTGCAACACAAACGATAACAAAGACAGCCAGCAGCCCAAAAGCGAAGGTGATTTCGCTCGCTGTGTGATGCTGAAAGTACAGGCTGCTCCAGATCCAGTCAGTCTGCCTAAGCAACAGTAGCGTGAGCAACGCCAGGGTTGCCGCATAAAGCGGCTGTCCTGCCCGCATTTCGCTTACAGTTTCTTGAGTAGACATAGCGTGCGCAGTGTATTGGGTACGGAATAGCTCGCAACCGTACTAAAATATTGACTAAAGGCCGCCATTTGTACAGCCACAGAAAACTCCTTGGGCTCGCGCTTGCGCTGGCTGCACAGGTGCAAGACCATCGGATCATTTTCATCGAGTAATTCAACGATCAGGAACTCGCGCGTAATGTGTGCCGCCATCTGCGCAATTTTCCCCATATGAATACCTTCAGATATCGCTAGGTGATGAATGAGCGCCAGCATCAACAGCATGTCGGCGCGCTGGTGCAGACGAGTCATGAGCGAAGGAAATTCATCACCACACCAACCGCGTCCGCCAACCATATCCCCCAAATTGGTGACGAGAGGGTGGATATTGGTGGCATTGCTTTGCGAAAGCACAAGCTTTTGAATGGCGTCATGGTCCAGATCGACGGCGATCACGTCGGCACCGGTTCCGGCCGAAAGAACCGTAAATTCTCCGGTGTTGCAGCCGAGGTCCACCACCCAAGCAGGCGCGGTGTTTTCCAGCCATTCGCCTACCTTTTGAAATTTTGCAGTGGAAGCTTCGTCGGTATAGTGATGGCGCGTGTCGGTATAGTCAGCCCAATGGCTACGCGCCTGGTTGGGTTTTCCACCATTGAGCATGGATTGACAGAAACCGTAGAGACTGCCATGTAGATGTTTACCATTTTTTGCCGGTACTTGAGTGCGAGGTTTGGATTTGTTGTTACTTGCCACCATGAGTGGCCAGTAGCGCGTCATGTATCGTTTGAGACCTAGCAAAGTACGAGCAACATCTGGTGGAATGCCATCGCGATAGGTGCTGTAACTTTGGTGCGGCTTCAGGCCACGTTGCTGCGACACTGCAAGTGGCAGCAAAAAATGACGAGTGAACTGGCCAAACGCCCACCACTGCGGCGTAACAATCGGCTGGAACGAAAGATGATCACAGAATGTGGGCTGATTTCCCTGGAAAATTACGTTCCATGCCGAAGCGTCTTTCAGTTCATACCCAGCACCGAGAATTTCACGCGAGATATCTAACGTGAGTTGCGCCGCCAAATAAAGTTGTGCGTCACACCACTCAAAGGGATAACTGAGGAAAGGCAACTTAGGCGACTCGAGTGTTTCGGGAGCAGTGAACTCGAACGGAATCAGCCTACCGGCTTCTACAAGCGTCGCAGCAGCTTTCGATAGAAGAAATTGTTTGGCGGTGGCGGTGGGGCGGATGCGACGAATGACTGTTTGTCCCTGAAATTCAATCGTGCCTTCAGGATCACGCATCGTTATTTTTCTTCCGACTAAACAGCTTGGCGATCATTTGTCGAGGCTTCTTGAGAAATGTTAATGCTGCACCAATGATGGCAAAAATACTCTGTAGCAGCAGGAGGGCTGAGCCGGGATCGACATAGGCATAAGCCGGGGAAGAAAAAGCTACACAGAGCAATACCGCCCGCAAGACGATCTTTAATTCGATGTTAATAAATTTCATTACTTCTGTACCTTTTCAATGCATTTATCAGGACGGATACCATTGGTGGCGTTCTCAAAGACCAAGTGCAACACCTTCTGCTGTAAGGTGCCGCCAGCGAAAATCTACCAACATCTCGCCACCCGGGAGCGCGCAGCCGTCATGACCATGCGTGACAACCTGTGCTCCATTCGAGCCATTGCTCAACGTCTTTACCGCTTGGCCAGCACGATGGGCCGCGAAATCGCCGAGGGCAGATCCTGGACATGCAGAGCGTTCATATTTGCCCTCCCGAGATCGAGGACCGCCTCATCCCCTGCCAATGGAAGGGCGACCTGATCAAGGGCGCTGGCAAGCGTTCGTCGGCGGACACGCTGGTCGAACGTACGACCGGCTTCGCGGCGCTGGCCGCTACCACCAAGACCGTCGTCGACAGCTTCGCCGCCGTCCTCAACGGCGAACCAGCGGCGATGCGCAAAAATGATGACCTGAGACCAAGGCCACGAGATGCACGGGCACAAAATCTTCACTGAGCGCACCGGCCTGCGGATTGCTTCCGTCGATGCTCACGGCCCTTGGGAACGTGGGCAACTAGAACGCCAACGGTCTGCTGCGCCAGTACCCCGTCCAAAAGCATCGACTTATCGATTTGCTCCCAGGCCGCGTTGAATGTCCTTGCGCTGTCGCTCAATATGCGTCTACGGACCAGGATTGAATGTTTATACACAACACATAGCATTGCTATAACACCCAACGAACACTGTTCATTAACCCAGTGCGGCCCTTGGAGCTTGAAGTCGCCGGGCGTCAAATATATACCATCTGTCGCCCTACCTTAGTAAAGCGTATCTATGATTTGAGACAGCAGTTTAAGCCATATCGTGACACATGTCGGGACTCGTTGGCCACGATGTTGCGCCAGTGCAACTGGCTGGCAGCTACGCGAAGGCCCGATTCTTCGGCATTAATGGAGGTCGTCCTTGTCCGTTTTGGATAGTTATCGAGAGATAACGGCGTTTTTTATTTCGTTGGCCTGCCGGAGTAACGCGGTAAAACAGCGTCGTTTACAACTGCTATTTGCGGCGCTTACTCCGGCTGAACAATTACCATTTTTTATTTCTGTCTATAGGGGCATATTTAATTTTGACACAGCCTTAATGCGTCCTGCCAATCCGGAATACGACAAAAAGTATCCATCAAGCGCTGTGATGAGAGTACTGAATTGATCGGACGCTTCGCCGGTACGGGATAGTCTTGAGCTAATATCGTTTTTAATCTTGGTTTTTTTGTAATTGAAGGATGTGCCATGATCGCTTCGGTAAAACCGAACCAGCTGGTCCTTCCTTGCGCCGTCAAATGATACAGACCGGAGCGTGCCTGCCACCATGCTTGCTGGTCGCTTGCCGCCAGGCTTTGCGCCACGATATGCGCCGTGGTATCGGCAATGGTACGGCTCCACGTCGGTGCGCCGAACTGATCGGATACGATACTCAGTTCTTCGCGCTCCTTTGCCAAGCGCAGCATGGTCAACAGAAAATTCTTGCCATGCGTGCTATAGACCCAGCTGGTGCGCAAGATCATGTGTGGGATGCCGGTGGCCTGGATCGCCTGTTCGCCGGCCAGCTTGCTGCTGCCGTAGACATTGATCGGGCAGGTTGGATCGGTTTCGACGTAGGGACCATCTTTCGAGCCGTCAAACACGTAGTCGGTGCTGTAATGGATCATCGCGGCGCCCAGCTGTTTGGCTTCTTCCGCCATCACGCCCGGTGCTTCGCCATTGATGCGCAGCGCCAGTTCAGACTCGCTCTCGGCCTTGTCGACAGCGGTGTAGGCGGCCGGATTGACGATCAGGGTCGGCTTGATGCGGCGGATCACGTCGCGCACCTGGTCCAGATCGGCCAGGTCCATCTGGCTGCGGTCTAGCGCGATGATCTCTCCCAGACCTTGCAGGCTGCGTTCCAGTTCGTAGCCGACCTGGCCGGTTTTTCCTGTAATTAAGATACGGCTCATATTTGTTTCCATGAATGGTGGTGCGGCTGTATTACAGCGCTCAGGCGAAGACGTCGGCATTGGCCAGCAATGTGCCGACTTTGTCCTTGCCAGACAGTAACGGTTCGCCGTCCAGCGGCCAGTCGATACCGATCGCCGGGTCATTCCACAGGATGCTGCGTTCGAATTCCGGCGCCCAATAGTCGGTGGTCTTGTACAGGAACTCTGCACTGTCGCTGGTCACTACGAAGCCATGGGCAAAGCCTTCCGGTATCCATAGCTGGCGGTTGTTGGCCGCTGATAAGGTCATGCCTACCCAGCGGCCGAACGTCGGCGAACTCTTGCGCAGGTCGACGGCAACGTCGAAGACTTCACCGGCCGTCACACGCACCAGCTTGCCTTGCGGTTGCTGGATTTGGTAGTGCAGGCCGCGCAATACACCCTTGGCGGACTTGGAGTGATTGTCTTGTACAAAGTCGCGCGTGATGCCAGTCAGTTCGGCAAAGCGCTTCTGGTTGAAGCTTTCGTAAAAAAAGCCCCGGTCATCGCCGAACACGGTGGGCTCGAGAATCAGAACATCAGGTATGGAGGTTGTTTGAATTTGCATGTGTGAAATGAGCCGTTCTGGCTTTAGTATATTTTTTCTTCGAGCAGGCGCAGCAGGTATTGGCCGTAAGCGTTCTTTTTCAAGGGCTGCGCCAATGCTTCGAGCTTGGCGGCGTCGATGTAGCCGTGACGGTAGGCGATTTCTTCCGGGCAGGCAACCTTCAAGCCTTGGCGGTTCTCGATGGTGGCGATGAATTGGCCCGCTTCCAGCAAGGACTCATGCGTGCCGGTATCGAGCCAGGCCATGCCGCGCCCCATCAATTCGACGTTCAGCTGACCCCGCTCAAGATATGCGCGGTTGACATCGGTGATTTCCAGCTCGCCACGTGGTGACGGAGCGATGCCGGCGGCGATGTCGCACACCTGGCTGTCATAGAAATACAGGCCGGTGACGGCGTAGTTCGATTTTGGCTTGAGCGGTTTTTCCTCGATGCTGACGGCGCGCCGCTGTGCGTCGAAGTCGACCACGCCATAACGTTCTGGATCGGTGACATGATAGGCGAACACGGTGGAGCCGCTGGTGCGTGCGGATGCTTCGCGCAATTGCGTTTCGAAGTTGTGGCCGTAATAAATGTTGTCGCCCAGGATTAGGGCCGATGGCGCATCGCCGACAAACTCCTTGCCAATGATGAAGGCCTGCGCCAGGCCGTCGGGCGTGGGCTGCACGGCGTAGCTGAGGGTAATGCCCCACTGGCTGCCGTCGCCGAGCAACTCTTGGAAGCGCGGCGTATCTTGTGGCGTGGAAATGATCAGGATGTCGCGTATGCCGGCCAGCATCAGGGTGGTCAGCGGATAGTAAATCATCGGCTTGTCATATACGGGCAGCAACTGTTTCGACACCGCCATGGTGACGGGATACAGACGCGTACCGGAACCACCGGCCAGGATGATGCCCTTGCGTTCAATAGTGGTGCTCATCAGAGTGCTTCCTTTGCCGCATCGCGCGCCGCGTAATTCGTCTCAACCCATTTCAGGTAGTCGCCCGACTGCACGTCGCGTACCCAGCCCTGATTGTCCAGGTACCACTGCACCGTCTTGCGGATGCCGGTCTGGAACGTTTCGGCCGGCTTCCAGCCCAGTTCGCGCTCGATTTTGCGCGCATCGATAGCATAGCGGCGATCATGGCCGGGGCGATCCTGCACATACGTGATTTGTTCGCGATAGCTGCCCAATGCCTTGGGGTCGAGCGTGTCGAGGATGTCGCACAAGGTGTGCACGACTTCCAGATTGGCCATTTCATTCCAGCCGCCCACGTTGTAGACCTCGCCCAAACGTCCCGCCTCGAGTACGCGACGAATCGCCGAGCAATGGTCGCCCACATACAGCCAGTCGCGCACTTGCATGCCGTCGCCATAAATTGGTAAAGGCTTGCCTGCACGGGCGTTGCTGATGATGAGGGGAATCAGTTTTTCCGGGAAATGGAAAGAACCATAGTTGTTCGAGCAGTTTGTCGTCAGCACCGGCATGCCATACGTATGGAAATAGGCGCGTACCAGATGGTCGGAGGCTGCTTTCGATGCCGAGTAGGGGCTGTTCGGCGCATACGGCGTCGTTTCGGTGAATGGCGGGTCATTCGGTCCCAGGGTGCCATAGACCTCGTCGGTCGAGACGTGCAGGAAGCGGAAGCCATCCTTGGCCACGCCCGTCAGGCCGGACCAATAGGCGCGCGCGGCTTCGAGCAGGCTGAAGGTGCCGTTGACGTTAGTCGAAATGAATTCGCCGGGGCTATGGATCGAGCGATCGACATGGCTCTCTGCGGCAAAATGCACGATGGCGCGGGGCTGGTGTTCGGCCAGCAGGCGGGAGATGTGGGCGGTATCGCAAATATCGCCACGCACAAAGAGATGCCGCGGATCGTGCTCCAGGCTGGCCAGATTGCTGAGATTGCCAGCGTAGGTCAGTTTGTCAAAATTGATCACGGGCTCATCGTTGAGCGCCAGCCAGTCTCTTACAAAGTTGGAGCCGATGAAGCCGGCGCCGCCAGTCACTAAAATCATGCTGTTATCCTTTTCTTGCCTTGTAAAATACTAATTTTATACCATATATTTTTGTTAATACGCGCCATCTTTCTTGAAGATGACTTTGACCGTTTTCAGCAGGATGACGATGTCATTGAACAGAGACCAATTCTTGACATACCAGGCGTCGAGATAGACGCGCGTATCGTAGCTGACATCGTTCCTGCCGCTGACTTGCCACAGGCCAGTGACCCCGGGTTTCGCCTCAAGATAATAGTCGATCTGGTTGCCATAGCGTTCCAGTTCGGCATCGACAACGGGACGCGGCCCGACCAGGCTCATTTCGCCTTTTAATACGTTCCACAGTTGCGGCAATTCATCGAGGCTGGTCTTGCGCAGGAAATGACCTATCGAGGTGATGCGCGGGTCGTTTTTCAGTTTGAAGTCGCGGTCCCATTCGGCACGGGCGACCGGGTCGCGTTCCAGTAACTCTTTCAACAACACATCGGCATTCACGGCCATGGTACGAAATTTATAGCAGAGGAAATGCTTGCCATTCTGGCCGACGCGCTTGTGGCCGTAGAAGATGGGGCGGCCAGAGGCCAATACCTTGGCGGCGATCCACAGTAGGACGGGCGCCCCGACGATCATCACGGCGATCGACGTCGTCAGATCGAAGCAGCGCTTAATCAGTTGCAAGCCTGGTCGCGCCAGGTTGTTGCGCATGGTCAGCAGCAAGACTTCATGTGTAAAGAAATGGTTGACCTCCATGCCATACAGGGGTAGGCCGCGTACCGCTGGTACCACTTGCATATTGACAACGCAGCGGCTGACTTGCTGGATCATGCCTTGATAAGCGTCAATGCCACCCTGCTCCAGGGCGACAACCGCATGCGGGTCGCCCAGCAGCTTGAGCGTTTGCTCCGGGTGCTCGCCCAGCGGGATGCAGGGTACCGCTTGTTTGCTGCGGTTCACATAATGCTGTTCCAGGCGGTCTTGGCCTTCGGGTATCAGGAAGGCGATCAAGCGATAACCCATCAATGTCTCCTCATCGAAGGCACGCGCTGTTTGCAAGGCATTGTCGCCCCATCCGATGATGACCATGGGGCGTATCCAGCCGCCCGCTTTCATCAACAGGTACTTGACGATGCCGCGCAGCAGCAAGACAAAGCATGGCACCAGCAACCAGGTGGCCAATAGTGCCTCGCGCGAGGAGTCGCGCTTGTCGAGGAAGACCAGGGCTGCGTCAAGCAGACCCATGATCATGGCGACCTTCAGGAGCTCCTTGATTTCATTCGAGTATGGACGACGTTTGGCATGATGGCCCTTCAGCTTGAAGATCGCCAGAGTGACCAGGGATAGCAGGCTGTAACTGAGCAAACGAGAGCTATCCAGCCCGAAGCTGTTCAAGTCGCTGGAATCGAGGGTCCATTTTCCCGCGAGCCAGAATGCCATGAACATGGCAAGTGCATCGGCAAAGGTGAGAAAATATTTTTCTGCCCTGCTGCTGCAATACCATTTCACTTCTTGTACAAAGATACCTTCGATTGGTTTCATGATGACTTGCCAAACCTTATAAACTTCAGTGTGAATTCTTGCGGGGCCGCTTGCATGGTGATGACGTATCTGCTCGGTCAAGCGCGGCCGTAGCGGTCTTCAAAGCGGACAATATCGTCTTCTCCAAGGTAGCTACCTGATTGAATTTCAATCAATTCCAGCGGTAGCTTGCCCGGGTTGGCCAGAGAATGGACGACGCCCAGGGGGATATAGGTGGACTGGTTTTCGGTCAGCAGATATTCCTTGTCGCCATTGGTGATCTGCGCCGTGCCTGACACGACGATCCAGTGCTCGGCGCGGTGATGGTGCATTTGCAGCGACAGTTTGGCGCCCGGCTTAACGGTGATGCGTTTGACCTGGAAGCGTTCTCCATTGCCGATGGAATCATACGATCCCCACGGTCGGAAGACTTCACGGTGCATGGTGGCTTCACTTCGTTCTTTATGAATCAACTGCGCTACCAGGGTCTTGGTATGTTGCGCCTGATCCGCATCCATGACCAGTACCGCGTCTGCGGTTTCCACGATGATGGTATTGCGCATGCCGATGGCGGTAACCAGGCGGCTGCTGCTGTGCACCAAGCAATCGTTGCAATCCTGGATCAGTACATCGCCCTGGGTGCTATTCTGGCTGGCATCCTTTTCCGCCACGTCGAGTACGGCTTTCCAGGAGCCGATATCGTTCCAGCCGGCGTCGAGCGCGACGGTGGCCGCATGGCTGGTACGCTCCATGACTGCGTAGTCGACGGCGATATCGGGACTGGCGGCATAGGCGTCCTTGTCCAGGCGTATGAAGTCGAGATCGCTCTTTGCATCGGCAAGGGCGGCGCGGCATGCTGCCAAGACGGCCGGTTGGAAACGTTCGAGTTCTTCCAGATAACGGCTGGCGCGGAACAGGAACATGCCGCTGTTCCAGAAGTAGTCACCGCTGGCGATATATTTCTCAGCTTGCGCCAATGCGGGTTTTTCGACAAATTCAAGAATGCGCTGGACCTGGTCGCTGGCCGTCGCTTCCGCGCGGATATAGCCATATCCCGTCTCCGCTCCTGTCGGCGTGATGCCGAAGGTCAGCAGGCTTCCCTCTTCTGCGGCCCGACGCGCCAGCGTTATTGCATGGTGGAACGCTTGTGTGTCGAGAATGACATGGTCGGAAGGCAGTACCAACAGGACAGGATCATCGCCATTTTCCATCGCCTGCAAAGCGGCGCTGGCAATGGCTGGCGCCGTATTGCGGCGCATAGGCTCGAGCAGCAAGCGCGCTTGTTCCATGCCAATTTCACGGAGTTGCTCGGCAACGATGAAGCGTGCTGACTCGTTACAAACCAGAAGTGGGGTGGCCAGACCCGGTAACCCCTTCAGCCGCTGCAGTGTTTGCTGCAACATGCTTTCCTTGCCAGACAGGCGCAGGAATTGCTTGGGGAATCCCTCACGCGACAACGGCCACAGACGTGTGCCGGAACCGCCGCAAAGAATCACGGGTACGATGGGTGTATTCATGTATGCATCAATGTAAAATTTAAAGTAACCTCATTGGCTGGGCGTTCTGTTTCCTGTCGTCCACAAGGTATGTATATGTGTGCCGAGTCAGTTCTGGAGTGCAAAGCGAAAAGAAGCCCTCTTGCCAGCCAGTAAATATTTCGAAAGGACATTATTTTAATGATTTATAGCAATCCTTGTATTTCTTTTGCTGGCGTCCCGGCTTGCGGGAGCGGGACCTGATTAATGCTTGGGCCTATTGTAATTTGCCAAGCAGGGAATTCGTCTAGTGAGCAGCCGTTTCCACCCAAAAAGCAACAAACACGCATACGGCACTGATACTGAGAATGAACACGGCTCCTGCGGCGCAATCCTTGGCGATCTTGATGCTGGGATGGAGGCTCGGGTGGAGGTGATCAATCAAATGTTCGAGAGCGGTGTTGAAGAGCTCCGCTGCGAGGACCATGCCACAGTTGAGCAATAATAAAGCCCACCAGATCATGGCCGGCCGGTTCCAGGCAAGTACGATCAGTACCATGAGGGCAGCAAGGCATTGCAGCCGAAAGCTCGATTCTATGCGGAAGGCGGCGCTCAAGCCTTGCAAGGCGAATCCCATGCGTTTATGGAAAGGCTGGTTTTTCATTAACTTTATATGGTTGGCCAGGGAATCTCATGTTCCTGACGGTGTGGTGCTTTTTCTGAAAATAGATGCGTATCGCTCGCACATGGAGAGGAAAACTGGCGTAAAGAGCGCGCGCATCATTGAAGAAAAATAAAAAGCCCGTTTTCAAGAAAATGAAAAGGGGCTTTTATCGAGGAATTGGCGCTTCGTATGACGAGGCCAGCTACTCGTGGGCCAGGCCAGCGTTTCGCGGCTTGACGTCAGCCTGCTGGCTTGGCCTTGTCTGTCTCAGCCAAAGGCATCAACAGATTACTTGGCGTGGCTTGGGGTGGTGTGCGCGGTGGTCGAATCCGAGCTTGCTGCACCGGCCACAACGGCAACTGCTGCGCCGATTGCGATCATGGTGCTGACGCTCAGGCCGGCAACAGTGGTGCCGGCAGCGGCGCCAGCAGCTGGTGTAGCTGCTGCTGGTGCAGGAGCCGATTGAGCCATGGCTTGTGCAGAAGCGAAGCACAGGATTGCTGAAGCGATCAGAATTTTCTTCATGGTATATCCTTTTAGGTTGAACAGCGGGAATGCTAAACTGTCACACGATTGTAGCAACATTTCTCTTGCGAGTCTGCGCCGCACGGCCCATAGCAACAATAATTTGGTATATTTTAGCCGCATACCAAACCATTCACCTTGTCCGGCTGTTCGTATTGTTGTTCTCTATCAACAAAAACGTTGACGTGCCGATGCTGCAGTATTGTTTCTTGTTAATTTTCGTGAGAATTCCTGATCAATTCGAAAGCGATCCACAAGTTTGCCAAGTCCTTGCCATCCCGCGTAAAATGCAGGCTTCGCGGGTGTAGCTCAATGGTAGAGCAGAAGCTTCCCAAGCTTACGACGAGGGTTCGATTCCCTTCACCCGCTCCATTTTTCGCTGGCGCCTGGTTTTATGCGGCGCGGCCACTTATTTCTCCATTCCCATGTCTTCTGATACCCCAGCAAACGGCCCGGCGCGGCCGATGATGTACGATCCGACCGAACACCGCATCCGCAGCTTCGTGACCCGCGCGGGACGGCTGTCTGTCGCGCAGGCGCGCGCGCTTGAGGCCTTGGGGCCGCAGTTCCTGTTGCCTTTCGCCAAGCAACCGATGGACTTCGAGCAGGTGTTCGGCCGCAAGGCGCCGGTCATCCTGGAAATCGGTTTTGGCATGGGGGCGACGACTGCGCATATCGCCAAGGCCATGCCGGAGAAGGATTTCATCGGCGTCGAAGTGCATACGCCCGGTGTCGGCAGCCTGTTGAAACTGATCGGCGAAGAGTCGCTGACGAATCTGCGCTTGCTGCAGCACGATGCCGTGGAAGTGCTGACGCACATGATTCCTGCCAATTCGCTGGCCGGTATCCACGTGTATTTCCCCGATCCATGGCACAAGGCGCGCCACAACAAGCGCCGCCTGATCCAGTCGCCGTTCGTCAAGCAATTGACTGATCGCCTGGCGCCGGGTGGCTATCTGCATTGCGCCACCGATTGGGAAGATTACGCGGTGCAAATGCTGGACGTGCTGGGCGCCGAGCCGCAGTTGCACAACAGCGCCTATGGTTATGCGCCGCAGCCGGCGTACCGTCCACTGACGAAATTTGAAAACCGTGGCTTGAAGCTGGGTCATGGCGTGTGGGATCTGGTGTTCATCAAGAAATAAACCTGGCGGTTTGCCCACCTGTGCCGTTTGCACGAGAACAAGCCTGCCGCGGCGACGCCGCAGGTTTTTTTAATGCGCGCGTTAGCGTGCACTGGCTAGGCAAGGCGGGTGAATTACGGTAGTCTTATCTTTTTTGCATTGATCGATATTATGTCCAAGAAAATACTCGTGACCGGCGCATCCGGTTTCATCGGCTCGCATACGTGCGTCGAATTGTTAGCTGCCGGCTTTGATGTGGTCGCGGTGGATAATCTATGCAACAGCGCGCGCGAAGCGATGGCGCGCGTGGAGCGTATCTCCGGCAAAAGCGTGCCTTTCTATGAGGCTGACGTGCGCGACCGTGTGGCCATGGCCACCGTCTTGCGCGAGCACGCCATCGATGCCGTGATCCATTTCGCGGGCTTGAAAGCCGTGGGCGAATCTGTGGCGCAGCCGCTGATGTACATGGACAACAATGTGACGGGCACCGTGGCGCTGCTGGAAGTGCTGGCGGCGGCGAATGTGAAGCGTTTTGTCTTCAGCTCGTCGGCCACCGTGTATGGCGACCCGGAAGCCTTGCCGATCCTGGAATCGTCGCGTCTGTCCGTGACCAACCCATACGGCCGCTCCAAGCTGATGGTCGAGCAGATCCTGGCCGATCTTGTGCATGCTGATGCCCAATGGCAAGTCGGCGTGCTGCGCTACTTTAATCCGGTGGGCGCGCATGCCAGCGGCTTGATCGGTGAAGATCCGGCCGGCATCCCGAACAACCTGATGCCCTTCATCGCCCAGGTGGCCGTGGGCCGCCGCGAGCGCCTGGCCGTCTTCGGCAACGACTACGATACGCCGGACGGCACGGGCGTGCGCGACTACATCCACGTGGTCGACCTGGCGCTGGGCCATGTTGCCGCGTTGAACCGCCTGTTTTCCACCGAGGGCGGCTTTACCGTCAACCTGGGTACGGGCCACGGCTACAGCGTGCTCGATACCGTGCGCGCCTTCGAAGCCGCCAGCGGCCGCAAGGTACCCTACGACATCGTGCCACGCCGCCCCGGCGACATCGCCAGCTGCTACGCCTCGGCCGCCAAGGCGAAGGAATTGCTGGGTTGGCAAGCGCAGAAAACCATCGACGACATGTGCACTGACCACTGGCGCTGGCAGCACCAGAACCCGCAAGGCTACGCGGCGTAAAAAAGTCCGCAGATACAAAAAATCCCGCTCACACGCAAGTGTGGCGGGATTTTTTTTAGAGCGCCATCAACCCAATGGCGTCAAAAGCAGCTATTAAGGATACAAGCCGCGTACTTCGCGAGCCTGGAGAACACGGGTGCACGCCAGGATGAAGGTGGCGGTACGCATCGACACTTTCTTCTCTTGCGACACTTGCCATACTGAATCGAACGCTTCGCGCATGATGCGGGTCAGGCGGCTGTTGATTTCTTCTTCGGTCCAGAAGAAGCTCGAGAAGTTCTGTGCCCACTCGAAATAGCTGACGGTCACGCCACCGGCGTTGGCCAGCACGTCCGGCACGATCAGCACGCCGCGGTCGGTCAGGATGTCGTCCGCTGCCGGCAGGGTCGGGCCATTGGCGCCTTCCAGGATGATCTTCGCGCGAATAACTTGTGCGCGTTCGGCCGTGATTTGCTGTTCCAAAGCGGCCGGGATCAGGATGTCGCAATCGATGCCCCAGAAATCTTCGCGTGGCACGAATGCCTCGGCGCCCGGGAAGCCTTCGACGCTGCCCACTTCGGCCACGTGTGCCAGCAATTGCGGGATGTTCAAGCCGCCGGCATGCACCACGGTGGTCTTGTGGTCTTGTACCGCGACGATTTTCGAACCGGCTTCAGCGAACATGCGTGCAGCGACGCCGCCCACGTTGCCGAAACCTTGCACGATGACTTTCGCGCCTTCGAGCGACATGCCGACCTTGGCGGCCGCATCGCAACCGACGACGAACACGCCGCGGCCCGTCGCATCGCGGCGACCCAGGCTGCCGCCCAGCGAGATCGGTTTACCCGTTACCACGCCGGTCGACATATTGCCGCCGATCATGGCGTAGCTGTCCATCATCCACGCCATGACTTGTTCATTCGTGTTGACGTCCGGTGCAGGGATATCCTTGTTCGGTCCGATGATCATGCTGATCTCGCTCGTGTAGCGGCGCGTCAGGCGCTGCAGTTCGTTGCGCGACAGGGTCTTCGGATCGACACGGATACCGCCCTTGGCGCCGCCGTATGGCACGTTGACCGCTGCATTCTTGACCGTCATCCAGGCCGACAGGGCCATCACTTCCGACAAGGTCACGTCCTGGTGGAAGCGCACGCCGCCCTTGCCCGGGCCGCGCGACAGATTGTGCTGCACGCGGTAGCCTTCGTAGTGGGCAATGGTGCCGTCATCGCGCTCGATAGGCACGTCGACCGTCAGGATGCGCTTTGGACGCTTCAGCGTTTCCACCCAGCGTGACAGGTTACCCAGGTAAGGCGTAACGCGGTCGATCTGCTCGAGGTAGACGCCCCATGGGCCCAGGTCTTCAGGATTGAGGTAGGAAGGAAGTGCGTGCTTGCTGGTCATGCTTGATAAGCTCCTGACAAAACGGTGGTGTAATGCCGAAAAATCTACTGCGCGTCGTGCTTTGCGGCCGGCGATGCTCGCTGTACCTTCGTACAGCTGCGCTTCTCGGCCACAAATCACTGCCGCTCGCTACGATTTTTCCTGGCATCCAAAAATGCTGTGGTAGGCGCACCCAATTGAGTTGCGCGCAGCGGAACCGCATCGTAGGCGATAGCCTCATGCCCCGGCCAATGCTTTGTGCGCATCCGGTTATGCATTTATTGCATAGTTATGTTGCCAGGATTGCCAGTCAGGATGGGGCGGTCTCGATGGCGCGTTTGCGGCGCTTGCCGGCGCGCGCCTTGCCATCCTGCGCCTGTACCAGGTATTGCCACAGGCTTTCGACGATCTGCTTGCCGGGACGCAGGCTTGACGGGCGTTCGCGGTACAAACGGATTTCCAGCTCGATTTCCCAGCCTGGCGCGCCGCCATCGGCGCGCGCCAGATGCTTGTATTTGACGTCGCGCATGACGGCCGATTCCGGCAGGAAGGCGATGCCGCGGCCTTCCAGCGCCATCATTTTGAGGCCTTCGGCCATGTCCGTTTCGTAGCAGGTTTCCAGGAACAGCGGCGCCTTGGCATCGGCCACCAGCAATTCCACCATGCGTCCCAGGTAGGCATTGCTGGTGTAGGAGAGGAACGGCAGCGGTTCCTTGGCGCTGCCGGGCAGGACGAAATCCGGCACCTTGTCCTGGCCGCAGCGCGCATACGCGCGCAGGGTTTCGCGGCCCATCACCAGCATGTCGTAGCGGCCCGGGTCCAGCTGCACCGGCTGGCGCGGGTGGTGATAGCACAGCAGCAGGTCGCAGCCGCCGTCGACCAGTTGCAGCACGGCATCGTGCACGTTCAGGGCCATCAGGCGGCTGTTGATCGGCGCAAAACCGTCTTCCAGGGCCGTCAGCCACTTCGGCATGAAAGTCAGCGACAGGGTGTGCGGCACGGCGAAGTCGACGCTCGTTTGCGTGGCCGCGCGCTTGCCACGCAACAGGGCGCGCACACCGTTGATTTGCCCCAGCATTTCCAGCGCCTGCTCGTAGAACACGGCGCCGGCCGGCGTCAAGCGCGTGGGGTAGGAGGTACGGTCGACGAGGTCGATGCCGAGCCAGTTTTCCAACGACTGGATGCGCCGCGAGAATGCCGGCTGGGTGACGTGGCGCAGGGCCGCGGAACGGCTGAAGTTATGCGTTTCAGCGAGCGAGATGAAGTCTTCCAGCCATTTGGTTTCCATCGCAGGATCGTTCTCTTATCAAGGGCAGAGGCAATGTGGTCAGGGCGTGTCAATCGATGCCACGGGCCGGTACAGCGCGGCGGGCAGGCCGAAGAAGGACGGTGGGCCCAAAGTCGTGCTATCGAGCGAGCCGCCCGCGTTCAGGGCATTGCTGATGGCCGACAACAAAGAGCTGCGGTCTGCCAGGTTTTTCATCAGCGCGCGCGGGCCGTTGTGAAAGGTGTGTTGGGCGATGTCCAGGGCGACGACAAAGATCGGTTCGCGGCGCATGGGGAACGCCACCCATTCGCCGTCCTCGTCCTGGGCGCGGAAGGTGTCGGGCAAGGTCATGTTTTCGGCGCCGGGAAGGTGCGAAGCTAGCACCAGGCCGAAGGCTTCCGGCACCACATCGGCCAGGCGGCGCATGGTGAGGTCGTCGCCTACCAGGGCACGGACTTGCGCTTCCACCGCGTCGTCGGCGTCGGGCTGGGCGCCGAGGATTTTCACGGCCTGATAGATCAGGTCGGACGAGAGGGCTTCCATCACATCATCTCCAGGATCATGGCGACGATATCATCGCCGTACGAGGCGAGTTTTTTCTCGCCCACGCCGCTCACGCCGCGCATCTGTTCCAGCGAGGTAGGCTTGGCCTTGGCGATTTCGCGCAGGGTGGCGTCGACGAAAATCACGTAGGCCGGCACATTGTGCGTGCGCGCCGTCTCCACGCGCCACCAGCGCAGCTTGTCGAAGATCGCCTGTTCGCTGCTCGACAGGTCCGTCTCGACATAGCCCTTCGCCACGCTGGTGCTGCGCTTGCTGGTTTTCACCGGTTTCTGGTACTGGCGCAGCTGCACTTTCTGGCCGCCCTTGAGCACGGGGCGCGAGGCGTCCGTCAATTTCAGCGAGCTGTATTGTTCATGATCGACCGAGACGAGGCCCAGCGCGATGGCCTGGCGCAGGATCGACTTCCACTCCGCTTCGCCCAGGTCCGAACCGATGCCGAAGACGGAGAGTGAATCGTGGTGCCAGGTCTTGATGCGTTCCGATTCCACGCCGCGCAGCACGTCGATCACGTGACCGCCAGCGAAGCGCTGGTCGACGCGGTAGATGGCCGACAGCAGTTTTTGCACGGGCACCGTGCCGTCGAACGACACGGGCGGCACCAGGCAGGTGTCGCAATTGCCGCACGGCGAAGCCGGTTCGCCGAAGTATTCGAGCAAGCGCATGCGGCGGCAGCTGAGCGTTTCGCACAGGCCCAGCATGGCGTCGAGTTTCACGCCCAGCACGCGCTTGAAGGTGTCGTCCGCCTCCGATTCGTCGATCATGCGCCGCTGCAGCACCACGTCTTGCAAGCCGTACGCCATCCAGGCATTGGCGGCCATGCCGTCGCGGCCCGCGCGGCCCGTTTCCTGGTAATAGCCCTCGATGCTTTTCGGCAGATCCAGATGCGCCACGAAGCGCACGTCGGGCTTGTCGATGCCCATGCCGAAGGCGATGGTGGCGACCATGACGATGTTTTCTTCGCGCAGGAAGCGCGACTGGTTGGCGCTGCGCTTGGCGTATTCCATGCCGGCGTGATACGGCAGGGCGCGGATGCCGCTCTGGTTCAAAAATTCCGCCGTCTCTTCAACCTTTTTGCGCGACAGGCAGTAGACGATGCCGCAGTCGCCTGTGTGCTCGGTGTTGATGAAATCGAGCAGCTGCTTGCGGCCGTTCGCCTTTTCCACGATCTGGTAGCGGATGTTCGGGCGGTCGAAGGACGAGACGAACTGGCGCGCGTCTTCCAGCTGCAAACGCAGGGCGATTTCGGCGCGCGTCTGCGGGTCGGCCGTGGCCGTGAGCGCGATGCGCGGCACGTCCGGGAACTGCTCGTGCAGCACTGACAGCTTGATGTATTCGGGGCGGAAGTCGTGGCCCCACTGGGCCACGCAATGCGCCTCGTCGATGGCGAACAGGGATATCTTCGAGGCTTGGAACAGATCCAGGCAACGTTGCGTCATCAGGCGCTCGGGCGCCACGTAGACGACGTCGATGCCGCCCGTGCGTACCAGGCGCTCGATGCGGCTTGCTTCTTCGTAGGTTTGCGTGGAATTGAGGAAGGCGGCGCGTACGCCGACTTCCTCCAGCGCATCTACCTGGTCCTGCATCAGCGCGATCAGCGGCGAAACGACGACGCCGACGCCATCGCGCAGCAGGGCCGGAATTTGATAGCACAACGATTTGCCGCCGCCCGTGGGCATCAGCACCAGCGCATCGCCGCCATGGCTGACGTGGTCGACGATGTCGGCTTGCTGGCCGCGGAAGGCGGGATAGCCGAAAACGGTTTGCAGCAGGTGCAGCGCGCGCTGGTTAAGATCTTGATTCATAGTGCCTTATTCTGCCCAAACAACCCAGCCGTAGTGGGCGCTGGCCAGGACCAGCAAGCCAAACACAATGCGGTACCAGGCAAAAAACGTGAAGTCGTGCGAGCTGATATAGCGCAGCAGCCAGCGCACGCACAGGAAGGCGGAGATGAAGGCGGCCACGGTGCCCAGGCCGAACAAGGGCACGTCGGTGGCCGAGAGGATGTCGCGCGCTTTGTACAGCGAGTAGAAGGTGGCCGCCAGCAGGGTGGGGATGGCCAGGAAGAACGAGAATTCGGTGGCCGTCTTACGCGACAGGCCAAGCAGCATGCCACCGATGATGGTCGAGCCGGAACGGCTGGTGCCGGGAATCAGCGCGAACGCCTGCGCGCAGCCCACTTTCAATGCGTCGAGCGCAGTCATTTCATCGACCGAGTTGACGCGCACGGTGACGGGATTGGCCCGCGCGCGGCGTTCCACCAGCAAGATGATGATGCCGCCGATGATGAAGGCCATGGCCACGGGCACGGGCTTGAACAGCGCATGCTTGATCATCTTGCCAATCGCCAGTCCGATAACGGCCAGCGGGAGGAAGGCGATGGCCACGTTCAGCACGAACTTGCGCGACTTGACCTCGGTGCTGAAAGTGGACAGCACGCTGCCGATGCGCTGGCGGTACTCCCAGCAGACGGCCAGGATGGCGCCGGCCTGGATGGCGATCTCGAAGACATCCATGACTTCCTTTGATACATCCTTGGTAAAGTCGAGCAGGCTGCCGGCCAGGATCAAATGCCCCGTGGAAGAAATCGGCAAAAATTCGGTAAAACCTTCGACCAGCCCCATGATGATGGCTTTTAACGCAAGAATGAGATCCATAGATGTATAAAAGGGTATAAGTACGAATATAAGTGACAGGATGGGGTGAGTGCGTGGCGCCAGCAATGTGCGCGGGGTCGAAGCTTACCATGCCGGAGGCTTACCGACCTTATTTGGGCGCTGGCGGGCGGCGCTTTTTTAGCACCGTCCGCCAGGCAGGAGGAGGGATCAGGATACCTGTTTTGCCGGCGCTACCAGGCGCGCGCTGGCCGCCACCAGCAGCAGGGCGGCACCCAGCATGGCGAAGGCGATATTCAGGCTGGTGGCGTGCGCCACGAAACCGATGACCGCCGGACCGGCCAGGATGCCGGCATAGCCGATGGTGGTGATGGCCGCCACCGCCAAACTGGCCGGCATGGCACGCTGGTTGCCTGCGGCCGTGAACAGGATGGGCACGATGTTCGCCGCGCCCAGGCCGATCAGCACGAAGCCTGCCATGGCCAGGCTGGCGTGCGGCGCCAGCACGGCCAGGAAGAAGCCTGCTGCTGCAAACAAGCCGCCGAAAGTGAGCACGCGCTTGCCGCCAAAGCGGCTGACTACCTTGTCGCCCGTGAAGCGGCCCACTGTCATGGCGATGGCGAAGGCGGCGTAGCCGAGGCCGCCCTTGGCTTCTTCCACGCCGCGCGTGGTGGTGAGGAACAGGGCGCTCCAGTCGAGAATCGCGCCTTCGGCCAGGAAGACGATAAAGCACAGCAAGCCGATAAAAATGACGGCGCCATGCGGCATGACGAACAGCGGGGTCTTTTTGCCCGAGTTGGATGCCGTCGGCAGCAGATGGCCTTGCGCCGCACCCAGTACGCCGCACAGCAGCAGCATCACCACCACGCAGGACCAGGCCGGTGTCAGGCCGAGCCACAGCAGCAGGGCCATGCAAGCCGCACCGGCAAAGCCGCCCACGCTGAACAGCGCATGAAAACCCGACATCATGGCGCCGCCATTGGCTTTTTCGATGATCACGGCCTGGATGTTGATGGCCACGTCGAACGTGCCCATGGCCGCGCCGAACACCAGCAGCACCAGGCTCAGTTGCAGCGGTGTGGCGGCCAGCGCCAGGCCGGGCAGGATGGCGGTCAGCAGCAGGCCGGCGCCGACGATGACCTTGCGGCAGCCGAAGCGGGCCGCGAGCATGCCCGTAAATGGCATGGCGCACAGCGAGCCGGCGCCCAGGCACAGCAGCAAGATGCCGAGGGTGGCTTCATCAAGGCCCAGGCGCGACTTGGCGTAGGGAACCAGGGGCGCCCAGGCGGCCATGCCGAGGCCGGCGGCGAAGAACACCAGGCGCGTGGCGCGTTGTTGCAGGGTGCCGGTAAGATGCATGGGAGAGCTTTTCGAGAGTCGGGGTGGATAAAGTCAGGCGCGGGCGCGCAGCACTTGCACGCCCAGTCGTTCGAAGGCGGCAATGTGGGCCGCGTCGGCATCGGCTTCGAGCACCAAGTGCTGCAGCAAGCCCGTGGCCAGCACGCCGAAGGGGGCGGCCGTGCCCAGCTTGTCGCTGGTGACGGCGACGACGACCGCCTTACTGGCGCCGGCGATGCTGCGCTTGAATTCGGCCTCGTCGTAGTTGAACGCCGTTACGCCCGCTTCCGCATCGGCGCCGCAGGCGCCCAGGAAGCACAGGTCGGGACGCATGCGCTCGACGGTGCGCAGCGCCTGCGGGCCCAGGCTGGCACCGGCACGGCGGTCGACCCTGCCACCCGCCATGATGAGTTCGATTTCCGGGCGTTCCATGAGCGCCATGGCAATGGTTGGCGCGTTGGTGACGACAGTGAGCACTAACTCTGGCAAGGCGCTGGCGATGGCCAGGTTGGTTGAACCTGCATCGAGAAACAGCACCTGGCCCGCGCGCACGAGGGAAACGGCGGCCTGCGCCAGGCGCGCCTTGCGTTCCGGCGCTTCCTGTTTGCGCTGCGTCAAACTGCCGCCATCAGGCGCCAGCGGCAGGGCGCCGCCATACACGCGCTGGCACAGGCCGGCCGCCGCCATCTCGCGCAGGTCGCGCCGTATCGTATCTTCGGACACGTCGAGCTGGCGCGCCAGGTCCAGCGCCAGCACGCGGCCGTCGGCGTGCAATTGTTGCTGGATCAGCGCGTGGCGCTGTTTGAGGAGCAAGGTGGCGGACATGGGTATATTTTTTAAACGTGCATGAATGCGCATAAATATACGCAAACGTGCAAAGTCCGTCAACGTTTATCTGATGCGGGTATCGTGCTCAGGATCGGAGCGGGCAGGGACTGCCCATCGTATCCCTGTTGCAAATCAATTTGCAAAAAAGATAAATTTACGTTTATGCTCATCGCCGATATCTTGATGCACCTTGGTGTTTGCTTGCCAAGGAATAAGGGAAACAGACGGATGAGCGACATTAAACTTTTCAAGTTGGCCCATGGCCAAGCCCAGGAACTGCAAGGTAGCGCATCGGACCTGGAAAAACCATTGCAGACCCTGATCGAGGCAAACCTCGATACTTTGCTGAGCATCCGTTTTCTGGCGAGCGAGTATTCGACCGGCAAGACGCATTCCGGCCGCATCGATTCCCTTGGATTGGATGAGAACAATTGCCCGGTCATTCTTGAGTACAAACGGTCGGTTGGTGAAAATGTCATCAATCAAGGCTTGTACTACCTGGACTGGTTGATGGACCATCAGGCCGACTTTCAACTGCTGGTCCTCGACAAACTGGGCAAGCTGGCATCGGAGGCCATCGATTGGAGCGCGCCGCGGGTGATTTGCATTGCAGCTGACTTTACCAAGTTCGATAGCCATGCCGTCCAGCAGATAGGCCGGACGATAGAACTTATCCGCTATCGCCGATTTGCAGAGGATCTGCTTCTGCTTGAGTCCGCCAGCGCCGGCATGGATCCAGCAACAAAGAAAGGCCCTGCCAAGCGGCAGACATCGGCGCCAGCCAGCTTGGACACCATGGCTGCTGGACCCGCCGAGGTGGGCACGAACAAGCCGACGGGACCAGACAGAGCATTTGTGGAAGTGTTGGCAGGTTTGTCGGAACCCATGCGTCAGTTGTTGGCCTCGCTGGAGGATTACACGATGTCGCTGGGCGATGACGTTGAACGTAAAGAGCTGCGCTTGTACCTGGCTTTCAAACGGTTGAAGAACTTTGCGACGGTGGTGATACACAAGAAGAACTGCCTCGCGCTGTACTTGCACATCGACCCGGCCCCGGTATTGCACGTCCTGCCAAAAGCGCGCGACGTGACGGCCATCGGGCATTGGGGCACGGGTAACCTGGAGATCAGCATCAGTACGCTCGTGGAACTTGATGCGGCAAAGCCGTTCATTTTTGCCGCGTATGCAGGTCAGCGTGGTGTGAAAACGTAGCCGATGGTGGCCTGTGCGCGTATCAGTTGTGCGGTGTCGTTGCCTGTTCCAGTTCGTCCAGCCAGCGGATGGCATGTTCGCGGCTGGTACCGCACATGTCTGCCGATGGCTGCAAGCCGCCGCAAAACGGGGGCCGCTCCGGCCGGCCAAAGATCTTGCAACGGTTGTCGTCGGCCAACTGCACGCAGCGCACGCCTGCAGGCTTTCCATCCGGCATGCCGGGAATCGGGCTGGTGATGGACGGTGCGGTGCAGCAGGCGCCGCAGGAGGGGCGGCATGCCAGGGAAACGGCGGGGGACGGCATGGCGGTGAGTGAAAAGGGACAGGGGCCGACAGTATAGCAAGCCGGCCCCCGTGCTGTGCCAGGAGCGCGATTAGCGCACGATGCTGACGCGCTTGCCTGACAGGGTGCGGCGGGCAGGATCGCCGTGCACGGTGATGCGGCCGGAGCCGCTGGCGCGGGCGTTGACTTCATTCTGGACGGTGACATCGATGTCGCCGGAACCATTGCTCGCCAGATAGGCAACGTCGCTGCGCAGGGCGGCCAGGTTGATATCGCCCGAGCCATTCACGTTGGCATCGAGGCGCTGCACGGTGCCGCTGGCGTTGATGCTGCCCGAGCCGTTGACGGCCACGTTGATGCGTTCGCCGCGCACGCTGCCCAGCTGGATGTTGCCCGAACCGTTCTGCACCGCGTCCGTGTTGCCGCTGATGAGGGCCGCCGCGTTGATGCTGCCCGAGCCATTGTTGGCCACATCGAAGCGTCCCACCGTGCCCGACAATTCGCTCTTCATCGAACCGCGCTGCTCCAGGCTGAAATCTTCGCCATTGAAACCACTGGCCACCAGGCGGCCAGAGCCGGAAATATTGATCTTCTTCAATTGCGGCGTCGTATAAATGACGTGGATGCCATTGCTGCTGCGAATGTTCGTATCGCTCCAGATGCGCAGGGTATTGCCGCTCACTTCGCTATGGATACGCGGCTGCAGATTGCTGTCCGCTTCGATCACCAGTGAGGTTGCCGGCCCGAAGCGCACATCGATTTTCATATCGATGCGCTTCATGCTGTCGATGTCGAGCGTGTTGATGGTGCTGACCTGGCGCACGTCGCGGCTCACTTGCTCGTTGCCCTGGATGGCATTGCCACCCGCGTCGGCATAGCGCACTTCGCCATCGTTGGGGTTGATGACGATGGCGCAACCGCCAAGGGCAACGGCACAGCACAGGGCCAGCAAGGTACGCATGGTGTTTCCTTTATGATTGTTGTAGTTCCGGACAAGAAAAAAGCCGGCTGCCGCGCCGCGGCTGCCGTGCTGTCGATGACAAGATAGCAAAGCGGCATGCTGGCTAGAAGGGAAATGCGATGAACTGCGTAAAACGCGGGTTGAACTGCAGGCGCATGTACTGGACGCGGCGGCGTCCACCTTAAAAACTGAGCAGGAAACAGGCGCCGGCACCGACTGGACGCGCATGGCGCAAGGTGCCGCCGTTGGCATGGGCCAGGTGGCGCACCAGTGCCAGGCCGATGCCGCGCCCCTGCTTTCTGGTCGAGAAAAACGGCATGAAAATGTGCGCGGCCAGCGTATCGGGCACGCCATGGCCATTGTCGCGCACCTCGATGCGCAGGCGCGCGCCCCGGCTCAGGCGGGCGCTGACCGTGACGCGCGGCGCGGCAATATCGTGCGTGGCTTCGGCGGCATTTTTGAGCAGATTGATCAGCGCCTGTTCCAGCTGGCCTGCATCGATGCGTACTTCCAGCGATGCCGGTTCGACGGAAAATGCCGCCGTGCCACCGCGCGCCTGCCAGGCCGGTGCCAGCAGGGCTTCCAGGCGCTGGAACAGGTGTTCGAGGCGCACCGTTTCGGGCTGCGGTGCGGGCACGTTGGACAGGCTGCGGTAGCTGGCCACGAAATCGGCCAGGCTGGCGGCGCGGCGCGCGATGGCGTCGAGCGCCGTGGCCAGGTCGGCATGGATGTCTTGCGGCAGCAGGGGGCGCACGTCCGCCAGCAGGTCGCAGGCCGTGCGCGATAGCGAGGCGACGGGCGTCAGCGAATTCATGATTTCATGCGTCAGCACTTGTACCAGTTCGCGCCAGGCATTGAGCGCTTCGGCTTCCAGTTCGCTTTCCACCGGCATCAGCGCGGCCAGGTGCTGCGGTGCCCCTTGCAGCGTCAGCGCCGCCACTGCCACCAGTGCCCGTTCCACACCCCGCTCCGTGTCAAAACTGAGCAGGCGGCGCTGGCCGGGCGGTTGCGCCGCCAGCAGTTGCTGCCATCGCTGCGGTACGCTCGCATGCCCTGGCGCCAACTGGCGCCGAGCGCATGCATTGAGTGGCGTCACGCTGCGTTCCACGGTGCCGTTCTGGATACGGAACAGGGCAATGGGCGCATGTTCGAGACAGGCTTCGAGTGCCCTCAGCGATTCTTCATCGGGCGTTGGCGGCGCTGCCGCCGCCATGGCCCCTGCCATCGCCGGTTCTTGGCGCGACAAGCGCGGCGCGAGGCGTTGCAGGCAGCGGCACAGCAGCCACGTTGGCGGTAGGGCCAGCAGCAGGCACAGCACGCTCAGACGCGGCGACGCCAGTGCGAAAAAATAGCCGGCGCCGCCGGCCGGCGCCAGCATGGCGGCGATGCTGGCGCTGGCCGTCGTCTTGAGGCTGCGCTCAGATGCCATGTTTGTTCAGCTTGCGGTACAGCGCGGCGCGACTGATGCCCAGGGCCTTGGCCGCATGGCTGATATTGCCGTCGACCTGTTCCAGTGTGCGGTGGATGGCGTCGCGTTCCAGCGCGCCGAGCGTCTGGCGTGCATAGGCAGGTGTCGCGGGCGCCGCTGCCGCCTGGCCGTGGCCGTCGAACAGGCCGAAATCGCTGCACGTATAGTGCACTTCGCGCCCCAGGATGACGGCACGTTCGCAGGCATGGCGCAGCGCGCGCACATTGCCCGGCCAGTCATGCTGTTGCAGGTAGTCGAGCGCCTCAGGGCTGGGCGCGCGTGGGGCGCGCTGGTACTGGCTTTCGTAGTGCGCCAGGTAGTGCCGCAGCAGCATGGCAATATCGTCGCGGCGCGCGCGCAGCGGCGGCACGCGCAGCACGATTGTATTGAGACGGAACAGCAAGTCGGGCCGGAACACGGCCGGATCGAACAGCCGTGCTTCATCGACATTGGTGGCGCTGAGGATGCGCACGTCGATTGCTTCCGGAAGGTCGGCGCCCAGCGGCGTCACTTCGCGCCGTTCCAGCGCCGTCAACAGCTTGGCTTGCGCCGCCAGCGGCAGATTGCCGATTTCATCGAGAAAGAGCGAGCCGCCGCGCGCCGCCTGGAAGCGCCCTGCGCGTTCATGTTTGGCATCGGTGAACGCGCCTTTGCGGTGGCCGAACAATTCGCTTTCGAACGTTGCCTCGGGTACGGCGCCCATGTCGACCGACAGCAGGGGACCGGCGGCGCGGCGCGAGGCCTGGTGCAGGGCGCGCACCACCAGTTCCTTGCCGACGCCATTTTCACCCAGCACCATCACGTTTGCCTCGGTGGGGCCGACGCTGGCGACCATCGCGCGCAGCTCGCGCATGGCCGGGGAATCGCCCATCAGGTCCGGCGCAGCAGTGCCTGGCATGGCCATGCCGGCGCGGCGCGCCAGCGCCTGTTCGACGGCGGCGGCCAGGCGCGCATTGTCCCAGGGCTTGGTGATGAAATCGCCGGCGCCGCGCTGCAGCGCCGCCACGGCCAGCGGCACATCGGCATACGCCGTCATGGCGATCACGCCAGGCGGTTGCGGCAGCGCGCGCAGCAAGTCGAGCAAGGCCAGGCCTTGTGCGCCATCGGTCTGGCCGGGCTGGAAATTGAGGTCGAGCAGCACCACGTCCGGCACCGCCCGGGCCAACAGCGCGGGCAAGCCTGCAGGGTCGCACAGCGTATCGATTTTGCCGTCGCGGTAGCGCCGCCGCAGCAAA
Organism: Janthinobacterium algoris; assembly: GCF_051380935.1. Classification (NCBI taxonomy): domain Bacteria; kingdom Pseudomonadati; phylum Pseudomonadota; class Betaproteobacteria; order Burkholderiales; family Oxalobacteraceae; genus Janthinobacterium; species Janthinobacterium algoris. The sequence continues at coordinate 116,359 of NZ_JBNYXZ010000017.1, forward strand.
AGCTGTGCGGCGCAGGCGACATCGATATCGTCGTCGAGGATCAGGACGTGGGCTGCGGTGTGGGCCATGGAGAGCATAGTGAGCGTCGGTCGGTGGCGCATTCTAGCAGCCGTGCTGGCGTCGTGGCGGTCGCCGCGGGCATGCCAGTTTGCCGGTGCTGTGCGCTTGCGAACAGCCGCTGTCCGGAAATGGACACTGCGTGGACACTGCGGGACACCGCGTCGCGTCGCCAGGCTTGGCGAACGGCTGCGTGCCGCATGTCCGCGTGGCGTCTGTTGCTGGCACGCTGCTTGCTGATAGATGGCGAATACTTGTGCGAAAGACGTGAAAATAACTATGCCTGCTCCTCAATCTGCCATGCCCCATTTGCCGTCCAGCGGCGCGGCCATGGATACGCGCGTGCCGCGTGGCCGGCGCAAACTTGTCGTTGCCGGTCTGGCGGGCATGCTGCTGGTCGCGCTTGCCGCGGCGGGGTGGTGGGCCATGCCACGCGGCTTGCAGGTGCCTGCCGCCGAATTGCGCATCGGCGTCGTGGCGCGCGGTATTTTCCTCGATGAAGTGGTGGTGCGCGCCAGCGCCGAGCCGCTCCATTCCGTACTCCTCGATTCGGTCGAGTCGGGCCGCATCGAAGAGGTGCTTGCCAGCGATGGCGCGCTGGTCAAGAAGGGCCAGCTGCTGTTCCGCATCTCCAATCCGCAGCGCAACCTGGAACTGCTGGCCCGCAAGGCCGAACATGCGCAGCAGATTTTCAACTTGTCCAACTTGCGTGTGGCGCAGCAGGCCAGCGCCAGCGAACATCAACGCCGCCTCGATGACCTGGCGTTCGCGCTGCAGCAGGGCGGCAAGCAGCATGCGCGCAATGTCAGGCTGGCGGCGCAGGGCTTCATTTCCAGCATGGCGCTGGAGGAATCGGCCGACAGACTGCTGCAGCAGCAGCGCGCACTGGTGCAGGAGCAGCAGGCGGCGCAGGCGGAATCGCTCGTACGCCGCGATGCGGCCGGCCAGCTTGGCGCATCCATCGCGGGCCTCAGTTCGGGCCTGCTGCTGGTCGGCGCCACGGTCGACGCCCTGGCCGTGCGCGCGCCGTCCGCCGGCCGGCTGACGGACTTCCGCCTGCAGGTGGGCGAGTCGATTGCGACGGGCAAGAATGTGGGCCGCATCGACGACCCTGTGCGCTACAAGCTGTCGGCCAAGGTGGACGAGTTTTACCTGAACCGCATGGCGGCGGGACGGCATGCCAGCATCGTCCAGGCTGGGCAAAGCTACGCGCTGAGCGTGCAGACGATTTATCCGCAGATCAAGGAGGGCCGCTTCACGGTGGAACTGGTGTTCCTGCACGGCCAGCCGCCCGTGCTCAACCCGGGACAAAGCCTCGATGCGCAGATCACCCTGGGCGAGCCGGCTGCCGCGCTGCTGCTGCCGAACGGCGCCTTCATCAACGACAGCGGCGGCGCCTGGGTCTTCGTGCTCGATGCGTCAGGCGGGCAGGCGCAGCGGCGCGCCGTGCGTATCGGCCGGCGCAACAACAGCCAGCTCGAAGTGCTGCAAGGGTTGCAGGCAGGCGAGCGCGTGATCCTGTCGGCCTACGCGGCCTATGGAAATTCCCCCAGATTGCACATTAGCCGGTAAATTCCCCTCATCCTCAATAAAGGTACCACCCATGCTCAAACTAGTCGGCGTCAGCAAGATGCATCAGTCAGGCGATATCCAGACCAAGGCCCTGGATCGCATCGACCTCGAGATCGAGGCGGGCGAATATGTCGCCATCACCGGCCCGTCGGGCTGCGGCAAATCGACCCTGCTGGGTCTGCTGGGTTTGCTCGATATTCCCAGCCATGGCGAATACTGGTTCGAAGGCCAGAATGTGGCGGGGTGGCGCGAAGCGAAGCTCAATGCGCTGCGCCGCGGGCGCATCGGCTTCATCTTCCAGAGCTTCAACCTGATCGAGGAACTGAGCGTGTTCGAGAACGTGGAGCTGGCACTCGAGTACAACGGCACGCCGGCGCGCGAACGGCGCCAGCGCGTGGCCGCCATGCTCGACAAGCTGGGCGTGGCCCACCGCGCCGGACACCGGCCGTCGCAACTGTCCGGCGGTCAGCAGCAGCGCGTGGCGATCGCGCGCGCACTGGTGGCCGGGCCGGCCGTCTTGCTGGCCGATGAACCGACGGGCAACCTCGATACGGCGCACGGCAATGAAGTCATGCGCCTGCTGCGCAGCATCAATGCCGAGGGCACGACGGTGGTGATGGTGACCCATTCGCCCGACCACGCGGCGCAGGCATCGCGCACCCTGCATTTGCTGGACGGCCGCGTCATGGTCGACGCCTTGCAGGCCGCATGAAGGCGGCTGATTTTCGCATCGGCTGGCGCCTGCTGGCGCAGCAGCGGGGCGCCTCGGTCGCCGTCATCCTGGGTCTGGCGGTGGGTTTCGCAGCCTGCTTCCTGCTATTGGGCTTTGTCGGCTACAGCCTGGGCTACGATAGCCAGGTGCCGCAGCGCGAGCGCGTGCTGCTGGTCAAGCAGCGCATCAATCTGTTCATCCGCCCCGAGTGGCAGAACTTTGCCTACCTGTCGCTGCGCGACGTGGCGCAGCGCAGCGGCGCCGTTACCATGGCGAGCATCGTCAAGGAACTTGATGTGCCCGTGCAGCGCGGTGAGCGTCCGTATGCGCTGAACGTGCAAGCGGTCGATGTGGATTTCGCCAGCCTGTTTGGCGTGACGGCGCTGCAGGGCGATCTGCGTTCGGCGCTGGCGCAGCCCGATGCGGTGGCGCTGACGCAGACGGCGGCGCGCAAGCTGTTTGCCGACGCGCCCGCGATGGGCCAGTTGCTGCAGATCGGCGGCGTCACGCTGAAGGTGCGCGCCATTCTGCCTGACCATCAACGCAACACCAGCGTGCCGTATGAAGTGTTGGTGGGCACGCTCAGCACTGCCTGGCCGGCGGCGCAGCGCGAGGCCGCTTTTGCCGGCAGGGGGCGCGGCGCCATCTACCTGCAGATGCGCCCCGGCGTGGCACCCGACGCGCTGGCGGCGCTGCTGCAGCAGGCTGTCAACGACTCGCCGCAAGACCGGCAGGTGCGCGGGGCATCCATGGGACGCGCGCTTAACGGGCGCAACGTCACCGACATCGCGCTGCTGCCGCTGGCGCAGGCTTACTTCGATGCGGACCTGTACAACAGCCGCGCGGCGGCGCGCCATGGGCAGCGCGCCAGCATGGTGGGACTGGCCGTGCTGGCGCTGCTGATACTTGCCCTGGCCGTCATCAATTATGTGAATCTGGCCACCGTGCGCACCTTGCGCCGCCAGCGCGAAATTGGCGTGCGCAAGCTGCTTGGTGCGGGTGCGGCGCGCCTGATGCAGCAGTTCCTGGCCGAGTCGGTGCTGACGGCGTTGCTGGCCGCCGCCGCCGGCTTGCTGCTGGCCTGGCTGGCGCTGCCGCTCTTTGCCGAGCTGGTACAGCGGCCGCTGGACGATATGTTCACCGCCTGGCGCTGCGTCGGCGCCTTGCTGTTTGGCGTGTTCACGGGCTTGTGTGCGGGCGCCTATCCCGCCTGGTGTGCGCTGCGTGTGCGGCCCGGTCCCGCGCTGGCGGGCCGCGGCAACAGTGAAACAGCGGCTGGCCTGTGGTTGCGCCGCGTGCTGACGGTATTGCAGTTCGGCGCCGCCATGGCGCTGTGCGCCGCGACCCTGGCGGTCGGCTGGCAATCCTGGTATGGCAGCCACGCCTCGCCCGGCTTCGCGCCGGACGGCTTGCTGGTGCTGGACTTGCCGCCCGGGAGCGAAGAGAGCCCGCAGGCGCGCGCCTTCGAAGAGGCGCTGGCGCGCCTGCCCGGCATCGCCGGCGTGGCGGGCATCCTGGAAGCGGTAGGGCGTGATAGCAGTAAGGTCGTCGGCAGTGTCAGGACGCGCGACGGGCGCGACGTGCGCCTGGAATACAAACCCATGACGCCGGGCTGGTTTGCGCTGTACCGCATCGTGCCCTTGCACGGGCGATTGTTCGATGCGGCGCAGGACCGGATCGGCAGCCAGGTGGTGGTGCTGAATGCGGCGGCGGCGCTGGCGCTGGGCTATCCCACGCCGCAGGCCGCCGTGGGGCAGGCGATGCCGGACGGGCAGGTGATTATCGGCATTGCGCCGCCGATCCGTTTCCAGGACATGCGCCAGGCGGCCCAGCCGATGCTGTTCGATCTGCGCCATGGCGGCGCGCTGTCCTTGCGCAGCAATGATGATGTGGCAGCGGCGCATGCGCGCATCGAGCCGCTGTGGCGGCGCTATTTTCCGGAGCGCATGCTGGCACTGCGCACGGCGCAAAGCCTGTTGACGGCGATGTATGCCGAAGACCTGCGCCTGGCGCGCATGCTCGGCCTGGCCAGCCTGATCGCCATGCTGCTTGCCGCCTTCGGCATTTACGTGCTGTCGGCCTATAGCGTGCAGCGGCGCAGCCGCGAAATTGTGCTGCGCAAGTTGCATGGCGCAGGCCGCGCCGCCATTGCCCGTCTGGTGGGGCGCGAGTTCATGCTGCTGCTCGCCGCCGGCGCCGTATTGGGACTGCCGCTGGCGGCCCTGGGTATCGCGCGCTACCTGGCCGGCTTTGTCGAACGCGCGCCGGTGGGCGCCTGGCCTCTGGCGGCGGCATTGCTGCTGGCCATGCTGGTGGCCTTGCTGGCCACCGTGCGGCACACCTGGTCGGCCATGCGCATGGCGCCGGCGCAAGCCTTGCGCGATTGAGGCGGGCTTGCGGCAGGCGTCGGCCTCGGGCACTCCCGGCCGATGGGCGCCCTGCAATTGCGACGCGTTACAATGGCGAGCGTGCACGTCAGCCAGCACGCGAGATGCTGATACTTATATGTATACGTGCCAGTGTACTTCTGCGCTCTTCGCCTGGGAACAGGATGGGCTTGTCGGTGTTACGTCGGAATAGAAACTTGAATGAGGTCTTTTTGAAATCAAGGACTTAAGATTGCCAGCTCTTCTTCATCTCACACGTGCTTTCTTGAATCGCTTCCTTTACGAGCTACTTTATAGCTCGCTATTTTAATATATTCTTGAATGGATCTTGGCGTATGAATTCGGGTACGGGCGACCGGCAGTGATAATGGGGTCTTATAAGAGCCGCGTTATGGCTGGTGAGTCGCTGGTAGCGGAAATAAGCGATGACACTCCCAAATTGAAGCTATCAGCTCCAGGTTTCGCCATAGAAATGCCGCAGGTGAGCCACTCTGTTGTGCAGCTTGATCAACAGCCATCACTACAATCTGAACCGGCGCCTCTTGAAGAAAATGTACGATATTGGAAACATAGTCTTCAGGTACATCACCGGTCGTCAAAATACTGCGCAAAGTTTCTGGTGTGAGTGTTTTTCGATAGCTTACGCTGCATGTCTGCGCTGCCATCCAGAGCCACTGTCGGGGCTTCAAGGGGGCCATGGTAATCGGGTTTAGACCGAGCACATGTGGAAGATCTAGTGGGCCAAAGCCTTCCCCAGCGCTGGCCATGAGTTGTGCCTGCGAAATCGTCAATCCTAAAGTCGAGCAACGCTCTACAATAGTTTTGAAGTCAGTTGGTTTCATCGTTCAAGTATGGCATACGAAAAGGGAATTAAAGAGCTTCAAAAAACCTCATCCAAACAATAAGCGTCAAGACGACCTTCTGACTAAGGAATTGGTATTTGACGTGATCTTAAGCTGAGTCTACGTGGTGCCCGCTTTCCTGTGCAACATTATCCATGTCGCGGAGTACTAATTACCTTGTCGCCGGGTGAAGTGCTGGCCAAACTGCTGCAACCGGTCACCACCTGGGCGTGTTCCTGGATCGGGAGAAGCTTAATTTGTAGAAGTTGTTTGCGCCCCTTTTTTTCTTGGCACCGAAGAAGTCAAAGAAGGAAGGCATTCGAACAAACGCTCCGCATAGACGAATCCCATCCTTCTTACTGCATTCTCATCAAAGTACAGTAGCCAAGCGGCAAGTAGTGCGAGCGAGATGAGCAGCGTCAAGCCTGCAGCAAGGCCAGTGTTAAGTTGCACTGAAAATTGACCCACTTTCCCCACGAATTTGCAACGGAATCTGACCCACGTTAGTAGCACAATTCCACCTGTCTTATCGGCAGGAGATCGGAGTGATCAACGTGGCTCTACTCGGTATCATTCGACGCTGGCATGCTCCTGGACGACTTGCACATAGATTCTGACGACGTCGAGGACTTGTTGGAGGACATTGCCGCGCGGTCGGGATACTCGCTCGATGAGACCGAAAACAACCCTTTCTACGGGAAGGTAAATACGGTTCATGATCTGGTTCTATTCATCAATGCGCAACCACGATTGGCCACTGTTCGACTGTCCGCTTAAGGGCAATACCTAGCAACGACGGCAGCCGGCCACAAGCGAACCTTGTGTCACTGGTTCATTGTGCGCCCTCATATTATGGGGTCGCGTACAGGCCCAATTTTCTAGCGATGGAAACATCCTTCGGTACGAAGCGGATATCCAGACTGATCCGTGACAATGGCGTGTTATTCGGGTATGAGCCGTGCATTAGATGATAGGCGTCGAAAACGAGCATCTCGCCTGGCTGCAAAGCAACCGGCCGGTAAATTCCGGAGTCGACGGTTTCCTCGATATGAATTGAGTTAGTGCCCCATACCCGCGTCAAGGGAATCCATAAATTGAGCGATTGAGCTGACACGCCATACTTCGGATCACCGTCTCGGTGAAAGGCCGATGCTGTGCCCGCCCCGGCCAGATGGCAACGAATGCTAGGCGGGAATTGGATTTTCAGAACCTCGCCAATCAGCGGTATGAGAATTTCGTTGCATATCCGCTCAAGCGGCTCTTTGATCTGCTCAGCGTGGTCTTTCAGCTGATTGACCCTATAGTACAAACGATGGACATAGCTGGAAAAAACTTGCGGATCGGGCAGCTGGTGAATAAGTTCCAGTGCGTCCACGCCGAATATCGCCTTGGCCCACGCCGCAAGATCGCTCGCACCCGTATCGTGGCGTAAAACCGGCATGGCGGCGCCGTCCGGAAACAGGAGACGATAGTTTTTCATGTCAAATCAGGAGCGGGTAGCGCAGGAGCCACTTGGCGGCAGCCCCTGCCCCTCCTTTACGAGTTGCTCGGTTTGCGCGACAGCTTGCTAGCCGCCGCAGCATCGGCATCCGCATTCACGGATTCGGACGCCGCCGGCTTTTTCACGGGCGCGTTCTGCTCCGTTTCCGCGATAATCACTTCCACCACCTCCACCTCTACTACCTCCACCACTTCGGTCACCTCTGTTACCTCGGTCACTTCCGTCACTTCCGTCACTTCGGTCACCTCCGTCACCTCCGTCACTTCCGTTACTTCGGTGGTCTCAGTCGTCGACGAGCTGATTGCTATGGCAACCACGACGGTGATGGTCGGTGGCTCGGGTGTTGCTTTGGTTGTGCCAGTAAAATTATTCTCCGACGGCTGATCGCCGTTGACCCAATTGTCGCCGAAGAATGTCAAATAGCCAGACGAATCCTTGGCAAACTCGATAATGACGTTCTGTGCATTGCCGCCGGACATAAACCATGACAGCTGGTCCAGGTTCGCTGTGCCCGACGTGCCCTGGTACACGTAGTTGCCGATGTCCTTGCCGTTATAGGAAACATTCGGGGATGAAATGACCACGGTACCGTCGCTGGTCCACTTAGAGCCGTTCTTTTGGAACGCGTTATAAGTGCCATTCCAGACCGACAAGTCGTCCGGCGCGGCCGATGAAATTCCCGAAAAATTGCTGGTGGAAGGCAGGTCGGCGCCGCCCTCTGCAATTTTCCCGAAAAATCCGTTATTACCGCTATTGACATAAAATGAGACAGATGCGGACGAACTGTTGCCAGACGACGCCAGCCAGCTCATTGACGTCGCGGTAATAGTCGGGTTGATGATCTTAACCCCGTCCAGGGTCACGGTATTTGCACCCATATTCACTACAATAACTGGACCGCCCCCCCAAGTCTTGCCATCCGACTCCAGAATGAACGACATGTAATTACCTGAATAATTCGTGCTCATGGTATGTGGTCTCATGAAATATCGGCGAATTAGCGGACGGAAGATCCGACCACACCGGTCAAATTGAATTTCTCTGGAAGGACTGCGCTGTTTGGTGAGAATTTTCCGAGCAAATTGACGGCCTCATTTTCCCGGAAGAACGTCAGGATCGCGGTGGAATTATTATGTTCCGAGTATTTCCAGATCACATGGTCATTACTGAAGGTGGGATCGCGTACGACCTTGTCATTGACTTTGACAAGATTCGCGCGCAAATCGATCGATATATTTGGGTTAGGCTCCGCCCCACCTCCGTTGAACTGGCATTTATAGTCACCGGAAAAGTCCAGGTCCTCCTCGAACACAATGTCTTCGGTCGCCCGGGTGACCGCTGAAGGTGTGGTCGCGAAACCCTCGTCCAGGAGCCATTTCACGAGGCGAGCCTCATAGCCGCCCGCGCTGATTTGCTTGCTCTTCATCTTGTGATGCTCGGCCCGTTGCATAGAGGCGTACCGGTCGGCAAGCAGAGGATTCTTCAACGCTTCGGTAACAAACATCTTTGCCTCCACGTCGCGATCCCGCTTGAAGAGCATGCGAAGCGCGCCATGATGTTGGATCGCGAGCATGTTCCGCTCATACGGAGTCAGGCCTGGCACGCTCTTTAGGTATCCATTTGGGTTGGCTTTGAATTTGCCCAATTCATCGAAATTCAGTGCGAGCGTGGACACCAGTTCGTACAGTGCTTTCGAGCTGTGACTGAATTTGTAGCCGTCAGGGATCGTATGGGCGGCGATATTCTTTAACGCTGCCTTCTTGTAGGACGGGTAAAGATCGTGATCGCAGATAAGCGGGGTCGCGCGAGCCTTGCCTGCGTTCAAACCCAGCTTCGCAGAGGCAGAGATGTCACTGTCGGCCATGCGTGCGGCCGGGATGAAAAAAGTCGAGATGCCTGTGACCGACTTGGCAACCTCAGAATCCCTGAAATCGGCAAGCCTATGCCTGTCGATCTTGGGCTTGGCCATGGAGAACATACTGGCGACATAGTTAATGACTTCCTGATCGGGCGAATAGAATTCTTCCAGGTAGTCCAGCAAGATATTGAGTTTCTCGTTGCCATACCCGTGGAACTTGAACCCAACGTCGCCCACACAACCCACCTGCCACACCACGGCATTGATTTCGGTGTTAATCGGTCTCTTGCGCAGCAGTAGGTCGGTCGCTTCATAAGTTTGCAGGCCAGGAATACTGGGATCGACACCCAGATCAGCAAACAGGCAATCCTCCGCTGAAACACCCGGCAACATTTCGGCTTCATAGCCCTCACGCCGAGCTATTTCGATGGAATTGTGCGATGGCGTTACAAACACCCCTGGGTGGCCGTAGAACAAGGCACACACGTACTTACCCGCTCTAACCTCCTCCATGATGCGTTCAATCATCTGTGTATAGGTGATGATCCGGTTTTTATCGTTGCCGTAGTATTGATATAGATCGAACGCATTTGGATTCTGCTGCTCGATCCACATATCGGTCACCGGGTCCGATGCGGCATACAGCACAATATCCGCCTGCTGCAAATGCGCCTGTGACTCTAGCGTGAAATGCGCGATCGATTTTATTCCCGAACCAATAACAACCAATTTACCATTCTTTATCGCACTCATATGTTATTCCTTATAGAGATTGACCAAAAAACACGAGAGGTTGAAGCAAAAATATTAACGGGGCTGTGACTGGCGCTGCAGACACATGCATAGTAATTTGATCAATTACTATGGAGCCGAAATGAGCAGATTTTCGAATAATTCAGGATTTGGTGCGAGAATAAAGACAAAATCTCTAAATCTTCTATTGCACAATCTCGCAACCATTTTATAGTATCAGAAGAATTTTATGAAAAGTCTCACCAAAAATAACAACAATGCATATTAATTATTCCTCCCGAACAATTCTTCTGTCCAGCGGGCGTAAATATCCTTCTGGGGCCGCTTTGCTTGCTTTCAATTGGACGACATCGCGCTCTCGCTCACGATGGCCTTTTCTTCCTTGTTGATCGACTGCTTAGGGGCGAAAGCAGTCTTTCGCTGGCATAGGGACATGGCCGCAGCCCAATCTGAACGCGGGCGATGACCAACGAGAACGAGTGGCGGCGTTCTATACGATTGGCTGGCGGCGGTCATTGAGAACATGTGACGGTGCATGATCGCGACAAGTTGCCAGGCCTCGCGCACGACGCGAGGCACTCGATTCAATGGCACATGTTGCAAACAGGAATCCTGGACACGCCGATAGGCCGTGCCCACCGGCTCATCCGCACCAGGCTCGCATCCCGTGTCCGCATGTCGCAGCGAAAAATGCAGGAGCTGCACTTTCAATACCACGGCAGCTTCCACTCTAACGAGCATGGCCGGAGTCAAGATCGCATCTTCTTGGTGCAGCAATCGCTGGACGCCGCATCCTGTCGCGATCCGCAGGCCGCCGTCCTTTTCAATAAATTTCGCCGTGAGCGCACCGGCCACCTGCCGGGGCCGTTCCAACGCATCGAACCAGATTTTCTCAGCCTCAGTCGTCCCATTCAAATGCATGTGGGTTTCATCCAAGCCCTCGGCCCGGCACAGATAATCGATAAACGGATCGTCGTCCACCGGCAGCGTCGACTCGCACAGCCATGCGCGCATACGTGCCAGAATCTGCTGGCGCTCGCCAAAGACCGGGGCTGCGAATCCGGGTAGCGCAACGCGCTCCGCGATCCACGTCGATGTAATCAATAGAGGCGGCACGACCAGCACCAGGTCTTGCCAGGGAGCGAGCAACCTGGTCTTGACACGAATTGACCGGTCATTCCCTTCGCAAAGGAAGGTGCGGGCAAGCGCAGTCAACAGATCCGGGAGGTCATGGTCGAAATGATCGGTAAGCGCGGCATGCGTGGCGCGATTAGCTCTCGCCTCCGGCGCGCCGGCAGTTGCCGCACGATCGATATTTTTCAAGGCGCGCGCGATCCGGTTTTCGATGGCTTCGTCGGTCAGTCCAGATTGAAAACGCATCATCTGGCAGAAACGTCCTTGCGTGTAGTCGAAATGGCATTCCCCCATTAATACGGACGCTTCCGTTAGGCGCATTTTTGATTTTCAAACTGTACCGGGCCGATGTAGCCAATGGTGGAATGACGTCGATGTGGATTGTAGAACCTTTCTACATAGTCGAACACATCAGCGCGTAAATCATCCCGGGTCTGGTAGTGCTTTTTGCTCAGGCGCTCGGTCTTAAGCGTCGAGAAGAAGCTTTCCGATCGCTGACCGCTTTAGTCCGATGATCAGGTCACCCTCCCAATGCCCCGGGACCGCACGATCGTCGGCTTCTGCAGGCCGGTTCCCAGCGGCAAGCACTCGTTTGACGTTCTATGCAGACAGCTGTTGATCGAACATCGCCTGATCCCGCCACGTCATCCTCAGACCAACGGCATGGTGGAACGCTTCAACGGCCGCATCAGCGAGATCGTCAATCAGACCCGTTTCGCGTCCAGGGCCGAACTCGAATCGACACTGCGCAATTACCTGAAAATCTATAACCACAACATCCCACAGCGTGCTCTCAACAACGAAACGCCGATTCAGGCAATGAAGAAATGGCAGGCAAAAAAGCCAGAATTATTCGTTAAACGTGTTTATAACCAGGCGGGTCTTGAAGCGTACCCTATGTAAAAACCAGTAATTTTTTTAGAAGGGAATAGTGAACGGACGTCACAATTGGTCACTTCCGGTGGGTATTGGTAGTTTGTCACTGAAGCAACTTAATCCCTATACTAAGCCAATTAAAGCCTCGGTAAGATAATGATTAATGAAAGAATGCTAGGGGTATTGCTCAAGCTGTCAATCCGGTCTCTTTTATTCCAAAAGAAATAGAAATGCCGCCGTACCAATCTTGGCCAGGAAAATAAGAAAGAAGAGCAATCTGAGCATGATATTTAAGATCGACCATTAAAATTCTATTCATCGGTAAGCAGTTTTTCTCACGTAATTTCTTGGCAAAGAAAGAGATCATGTCAGCAAATTTTGATGTTTTTCAGCAGACGTTTACCCTGTCCTTATTATCGAACCTGGCTTCTAACTATATAGCAAAAGATCGCTATGTTCCGGGTACGCATGGGGACCCGCTTGAAACCCAGCTTGCGGAGAATATACAGTTGGCATTGTCCACGCCAGCGGTCGCGGCAGGCTTGGGGAGCGACTGGCAAATCGTATGGGGGCCAGCTGTCTGGCGCAGAGCAGACTCCAGAGTCATGGAAAATGCCGCGGTTGTTTTTTATAATCCCGAAGTCACATTTGAAGATGGGACCACAGCGGCAAGCTATGTGGTTGCTATTGCCGCAACCAATTTAATATCCGGTTATGACTGGATCGTGGAAGATTTCACGGTGTCGTCTACCGTCAGCTGGGCGCACTATAATCCCGCAGTACAGCCTTCCACTGTCGTTTCGCGCGACTCTCTCATGCCCGTCATTTCCAAGGGCACCGCGACGGGCGTCAGGCACATTGCTGCATTGAAGCCGACGGATCCGGCCCACGGGCAGACCAGTCTTTCCGATTTTATCGGGCAGCTCAACGGCACGGCAAGCGCCGGGGCGCGCATTACCTTCACCGGGCATAGCCTTGCCGGTGCGCTGGCGCCGACTTTTGCCTTGTACCTGAAGGAACATGGCGCACTGTCGGCATTTGAGCGGATACAGGTTTACCCGACCGCCGGAGCATCTCCCGGAAATAAAACCTTTTCCAATCGGTTTGGCCAAGCCTTTCCGCGGAAGTCTGCCGGAGAGCAGCCTTGGCAGAGCTGGAATGTGCTGATCCACAATCAGTACGATATCGTGCCGCATGCATGGAGCCTGAGCACGCTTCTTCAATTATTGACTGTTTACGGCAACTCCGATGCCGAGGGCGGCGTAAAACTATCTGAGCAGATTTATGGCGTGGTGCTTGCCGCATTGGCCGATTCCGCCGCCTCGAAAACACTCTACGCCGCTTTGCCAAACGCGGCATTTTCGTGCGGGTCTCCAGGGCCTGCCCCTGCAACTGCACTCGAGTATCTCAGCATGGCAGGGATCCAGCATGTCAAGACTTATATCTCCGCAATTCTCGGTCCGGATTTTCTTGCTATTGAACATGCGTCAACTGTTCCTGGCGTCATCGAATTCGTTGATGCACAGCGGCGTATCGCGGAGCTTGTCAGCCTCCTGGAAAAAATTCTTCATCCTGGCGCTAGCGGCTAGCGGCTAGCGGCTAGTGAAGGGCCGGTGCATCGATTACGTCAAGGCGCACTGGCAATGCAGAAAGTTTACGCAGCACATAAAACGTTTGCTTTACATCAAGGGGAAATAAGAAATGAAATCTGTAGTCAAGAAGCACTTTTCTCGCGCCGCACTGATCGCCGGCATCGTATCGGCCGCCTGGACGCCGAACAGCTATGCCTGTTCCGACACCCCCGTCCTGGCGAGCATCTGCATCATGGCCGTGCCTTTCAATTTCGGCAGTTTCAATCGGCAGTACGTGCTGGCCGCCGGCCAGGACATGCCAATCAATATCAATGCGGCGCTGTATTCGCTGATCGGCACTACTTACGGCAGCACTGGCACGAGCATGTTCAAGCTGCCTGACCTGCGCGGCAGGTTTATGGTTGGCGCCAACGGCACGAGCTACCTGGCCGGCGACAAGGCGGGGAACGATGCCATCAGTCTGACAGTTGCACAGTTGCCACCGATTTCCTTCAAGGTGGGCGCCATTCCAGTCGATCTGAGCCAGCTGAAGGTCAGCGTGGACTTGCCTGCGCTGAACGGCACGGTAGCCATTGCCGCTGCCACGGGCACCGGCACGGTAACGGACTTGAAAATGAATGTGGCCAATACGACCAACGGCGTCGCTTCGCCTTCGGGCGCCTACCTGGGCAAGGCACCTGCTGCTTCGTCTAGCATCTATGTCTCGTCGGCACCGGATGCGACGCTGAATGCCGGCGCCATCAGCGGCGGCAGCGTGTCGGTCACGGTTCCTGCCAGCACGGCCAGTGTGTCGATGCCCGCCAAGACGCTGGCAGGCGCCATTGGCGGCACCGCAACGGCCGCAGGCCCGACGATTACCTTCGGCGGCGGTGATGCAATTGATAACAGGCCGTCTTACATTGCATTGACGTACTACATCGCGGCCACCAACGGCATGTATCCAAGCCGGGACTAAGCTTGCCCTTGACGATCTGATCGTCCTTGAACCGGTGGCATGTGGATGCGCATGCCACCGCTGATGACTTTATCTGGAGTATTTACTTTGCGTATCCTGGCTGTTGCAGCGCTGATCGCAGCGCTGCTTGTCGCGTTACAGGCCGGCGCCGCGCCACGCGAGCTGAGCACTGAATTGAAACAGGCCGACAAGGCACTGGCCGCTCACGAATATGCACTCGCCTACAAGGCATACGCGCGCGTCGCCGCCCGCAACCCCCTGGCGCAATTCAACCTGGGCTTGATCGAGCGCGAAGGGTGGGGCCGCGCGCGCAATCCTGCCGCCGCCTGCGCCTGGTTCGGCAAGGCTGCGCAGGGCAACATTCCGGCCGCGCATCAATTTTTTGGCGATTGCCTGGCTGACGGGATCGGCCAGGCGGCCGACGGCAAGGCGGCCGAAGCGTGGTACCGCAAGGCGGCGCAGGCGGGCATCGTGTATGCGCTGTGTTCTGCCGGTCAGATGTACATCCGCGGGCAGGTCGTCGGCAAGGATGTCGAGCACGGCCTGGGGCTGTGCGCGCAAGCGGCGCAGGCAGGCTCGGCGCCGGCCATGCTGCGCATCGCCGATTATTACAAGGATGGCACGGAAGTGCCGCAGAATCTGGCGGCAGCGCGTTACTGGTATCAGCAGGCCGCGGAAAACCGCGACCATCTGGCGCAATACCGCCTGGGCGTGATGCTGGGGCAGGGCGAGGGCGGCGACGCCAATCCGGCGCTGGCCCTGTCATGGCTGGAGCATGCCGCTGCCGAAGGGTATGCCCCGGCCTATTTACCGGTGGCCATTCTGTATGCCAACAGCGCGCCGGACCCGGCCACCGGTGCGCTGACGCCGGCCAGCCTGGCGAAGATATATATGTGGAACAGCGCTGCCAGAGCCACCACAAACAATGCGGCAACGCTGGCCGAGATCAAGCGTATTGCTCAACTGGTCAATCAAGTGATGCCGGCAGAGTGGAAGCCGGCGCTTGACCGCCGGGTTGCCGAGCATCTGGGCAGATTTTCTGCCAATTAATTAACGTACAGACAACAAGCGGCATGCCATCTGCGCATCGGACCGCCAACCAGAGAAACCACCATGCGCCATGCTTCCATGAACAGAATTTATCGACTCATCTGGAGCCATGTGCACCACGCCTGGGTCATCGTGCCGGAACGCACCAGGGGCCGGGGCAAGGCCGCCAATCGCAGCATCCTCTTCAGCGCCTTGCTGGCGGCCGCCCCTGTCGCCATGGCGGGGCCGACAGGCGGCCAGGTGACCGCCGGCAACGGCTCCATCAGCCAGAACGGTGCCACCACCACGGTGACGCAAGCGAGCCAGAACCTGTCATTGCACTGGCAGTCGTTCAATACCACAACCCAGGAAACGGTCAATTTCGTCCAGCCATCGGCCAGCGCCATTGCCGTCAACCGCATCGGCGACACGAATGCCACGCAGTTCTTCGGCCGCCTCAATGCCAATGGCCAGGTCTACCTGATCAACCCGAATGGCGTGCTGTTTGGCGCCGGATCGCACATCAACGTCGGTGGCCTGGTGGCCTCCACGCTCGATATCGGCGATGCGGACCTGAATGGCGCGACGCGCCATTTCAGCGGCAGCGGCACGGGCAGCATCATCAACCAGGGCAGCATCAATGCGGCCCATGGCGGCTATGTTGCCTTCATCGCCAATACGGTCAGCAATCAAGGCAGCATCGACGCGGCGGCGGGCACGGCGGCGCTGGGCGCCGGCAGCGACGTCACGCTGTCGTTCGCCGGCGATAGCCTGGTGCATATGCAGGTCAAGCAGAGCACGCTGAACAACCTGGCCGAAAATGGCGGCCTCATCAAGGCCGACGGCGGCGCGGTCTGGCTTTCGGCCGGCGCCAGGGATGCGCTGCTTGCCAGCGTGATCAATAACACGGGCATCGTTCAGGCGCGTAGCGTGCAGAATGTCAACGGTTCCATTGTGCTGGCGGCGGGCAGTGCGGGCAGCGCGACGAATAGCGGCACGCTCGACGCGTCCGGTAGCGGCGGCGCAGGTGGCGGCAGCGCGAAAGTGCTGGGTGGCACGGTCAAGCTGGCGGCAGGCAGCGTGATTGACGTGTCTGGCGAGGGCGGCGGCACGGCATTGGTCGGCGGCAATTTCCTCGGTGGCGGCAGCGAGCAACGCGCGCACACGACCCTGGTCGACGCTGGCGCCTCGATCAAGGCCGATGCCATCAGCCGCGGCAATGGCGGCAATGTGGCGGTCTGGTCCGACAACAGCACGCAATTCAATGGCAGTATCACGGCGCGCGGCGGCGCGCTTGCCGGCAACGGTGGCAAGGTGGAGACCTCCGGCAAGGCCTTGAACGTCAAGGCCAGCGCCGCCGTCAGTACGGCTGCGCCGCAGGGCGCTGCGGGAGAATGGCTGCTCGATCCCGATGATATCCTAATCGGCAATGCGAGTATCTGGGGAAATGGTTACGGCATCAACGTCGACACGCGCGTCCTGTCGACGGCGCTCAATAATGGCAACGTGACCATCAAGACCAGCGGAACCACCGCCAGTTGCACGGGCACGACGTGTACCCCTGGCAGCGCCGGCAATGGCGATATCATCATCCTCGATGGCATCGGTTTCGGCAATGACTACTCCGTCGTCGGCTATCCCAGCATCCCTAACTGGACCAGCAATACGACGCTGACGCTGAGTGCCTATCGCCATGTTCAGTTCAGATTGACGAATGGCGTCTCTTTCGGCGGATCAGTCAGCGATCTTGGCGGCGGTATCGAGGCGCAAGGGGGCGGCAACATCGTGCTGCGGGCCGACAATGGCGCCAGGGGCATGGGCACCGTCATCTTTGATGACCCCAGCGCCATTCATAGCAATATTTTCCTCGTGGGTGGTGCAAGCGCCGTCAGCATCTATTACAACCCGAGCAGTTATGACACACCGACCGATTACACTACGTACATCAACAATCCCGGTCAGCTGACTGCCTATATGGCAGTCAATTTGAGCGCTACGGTAGCACCCAAGGTCTATGACGGCACGACGAACGCCGGCTTGGCCGGGCTCAACAGCCTGCTGGCCATGCCGGGCGGACTGACGCTCGATACTGCCGGCCAGACGGCCACTTTTACCGACAAGAATGCCGGCGCCAACAAGTCGGTGACGATCACTGGCGTCACGTTCAGTGGCGGCGGCACCACGATTGCCCACAATGGCCAACACTATTACCTGAATGGCCTCGACAGCAAGACGGGGACGATCACGCCCAAAAGCATCAACCTCGGTGGCCTGTCTGCCAGTGACAAGACCTACGATGGCACCACCAGCGCCACGCTCACGGGGGCGGGCATTTCGGCGTCAGACCTGGTCGGCGGCGATATCGTGTCCCTGGCCGGTGGCGCCGCCACTGGTACGTTCGCCGACGCCAACGCCGGTACTGGAAAAACCGTCGCCGTCACTGGCTATGCGCTGACGGGCATGGATGCGGCCAACTACACTCTGGTGCAGCCGGTCGGCGTGACGGCCACCATCCACAAGGCCGACCTGATCCTGTCGGGCGGCAAGACCTACGACGGCGGCACGTCCGTGGCGGGCGGCACGCTGACGGCCACTGGCGTGGCCGGACAGACCTTCAGCGTCACCGGCGCCGGCGACGCGTCCAACCTGGTAAGCAAGAATGTGCAAGCCGGTGCGGCACTGGGCAGCACCACGGGTCTCGGCCTGGGCAGCAGCGGCAATGGCGGCCTGGCGGGCAACTACAATGTGCTGGGCACGGCGGGCAGCAGCTATACCGTCACCGCCAAGGGCATCACCCTGACGAGCATCGGCGCCGTGGACAAAACCTACGATGCGACGACGACGGCGACCTTGAATACGGCGAATGTGGCGTACTCCGGCATGATCGCGGGGGACAACGTCACCCTGGGTGGCCAGGGTGTCGGCCACTTTGCAACCAAAGATGCCGGCGCGAATAAAACCGTTACCGTCTCTGGCTTCAGCCTGGGCGGCGTGGACGCCGGCAACTACGTCGTCACGCAACCGACGGGCCTGACGGCGACCATCGGCAAGGCGGACCTGGCGGTGTCGGGCATAGGCGCCGTGAATAAAACCTATGATGCAAGCGCCGGCGCAACACTGAGCGGCACGGCCGGCGTGAACGGCTTGCTGAGTGACGTCGTCTCGCTCGTCGGCACGGGTAGCGGCAGCTTTGCCGACGCCAATGCCGGTACTGGAAAAACCGTCAGCGTCAGCGGCTATGCGCTGACGGGCATGGATGCGGGCAACTACAACCTGGTGCAGCCGGCCGGCGTGACGGCCACCATCCACAAGGCCGACCTGGTCTTGTCTGGCGGCAAGGCCTACGATGGCTCGGCGGCTGTCGCGGGCAGCACGCTGACGGCAACCGGCGTGGCGGGACAGACTTTCAGCGTCAGCGGTTCCGGCGATGTTTCCAACCTGGCCAGCAAGAATGTGCAAGCAGGAGCGGCGCTGGCTAGCGCCACGGGCCTCATGCTGGGCAGCAGCAATAATGGCGGCTCGTCCATCAACTACAATGTGCTGGGCACGGCGGGCAGCAGCTATACCGTCACCGCCAAGGGCATCACCCTGACGGGCATCGGCGCCGTGGACAAAACCTACGATGCGACGACGACGGCGACCTTGAATACGGCGAATGTGGCGTACTCCGGCATGATCGCGGGGGACAACGTCACCCTGGGTGGCCAGGGTGTCGGCCACTTTGCAACCAAAGATGCCGGCGCGAATAAAACCGTTACCGTCTCTGGCTTCAGCCTGGGCGGCGTGGACGCCGGCAACTACGTCGTCACGCAACCGACGGGCCTGACGGCGACCATCGGCAAGGCGGACCTGGCGGTGTCGGGCATAGGCGCCGTGAATAAAACCTATGATGCAAGCGCCGGCGCAACACTGAGCGGCACGGCCGGCGTGAACGGCTTGCTGAGTGACGTCGTCTCGCTCGTCGGCACGGGTAGCGGCAGCTTTGCCGACGCCAACGCCGGTACTGGAAAAACCGTCAGCGTCAGCGGCTATGCGCTGACGGGCATGGATGCGGGCAACTACAACCTGGTGCAGCCGGCCGGCGTGACGGCCACCATCCACAAGGCCGACCTGGTCTTGTCTGGCGGCAAGGCCTACGATGGCTCGGCGGCTGTCGCGGGCAGCACGCTGACGGCAACCGGCGTGGCGGGACAGACTTTCAGCGTCAGCGGTTCCGGCGATGTTTCCAACCTGGCCAGCAAGAATGTGCAAGCAGGAGCGGCGCTGGCTAGCGCCACGGGCCTCATGCTGGGCAGCAGCAATAATGGCGGCTCGTCCATCAACTACAATGTGCTGGGCACGGCGGGCAGCAGCTATACCGTCACCGCCAAGGGCATCACCCTGACGGGCATCGGCGCCGTGGACAAAACCTACGATGCGACGACGACGGCGACCTTGAATACGGCGAACGTGGCGTACTCCGGCATGATCGCGGGGGACAACGTCACCCTGGGTGGCCAGGGTGTCGGCCACTTTGCAACCAAAGATGCCGGCGCGAATAAAACCGTTACCGTCTCTGGCTTCAGCCTGGGCGGCGTGGACGCCGGCAACTACGTCGTCACGCAACCGACGGGCCTGACGGCGACCATCGGCAAGGCGGACCTGGCGGTGTCGGGCATAGGCGCCGTGAATAAAACCTATGATGCGGGCACCGGCGCGAGCTTGAGCGGCACGGCCGGGGTCAACGCCTTGCTGAGCGACGTCGTCTCCGTCGTCGGCACGGGCAGCGGCAGCTTCGCCGACGCCAACGCCGGCACCGGCAAGGCCGTCAGCGTCAGCGGCTATGCGCTGACGGGCATGGATGCGGGCAACTACAACCTGGTGCAGCCGGCCGGCGTGACGGCCACCATCCACAAGGCCGACCTGGTCTTGTCTGGCGGCAAGGCCTACGATGGCTCGGCGGCTGTCGCGGGCAGCACGCTGACGGCAACCGGCGTGGCGGGACAGACTTTCAGCGTCAGCGGTTCCGGCGATGTTTCCAACCTGGCCAGCAAGAATGTGCAAGCAGGAGCGGCGCTGGCTAGCGCCACGGGCCTCATGCTGGGCAGCAGCAATAATGGCGGCTCGTCCATCAACTACAATGTGCTGGGCACGGCGGGCAGCAGCTATACCGTCACCGCCAAGGGCATCACCCTGACGGGCATCGGCGCCGTGGATAAAACCTACGATGCGACGACGACGGCGACCTTGAATACGGCGAACGTGGCGTACTCCGGCATGATCGCGGGGGACAACGTCACCCTGGGTGGCCAGGGTGTCGGCCACTTTGCGACCAAGGATGCCGGCGCGAATAAAACCGTTACCGTCTCTGGCTTCAGCCTGGGCGGCGTGGACGCCGGCAACTACGTCGTCACGCAACCGACGGGCCTGACGGCGACCATCGGCAAGGCGGACCTGGCGGTGTCGGGCATAGGCGCCGTGAATAAAACCTATGATGCGGGCACCGGCGCGAGCTTGAGCGGCACGGCCGGGGTCAACGCCTTGCTGAGCGACGTCGTCTCCGTCGTCGGCACGGGCAGCGGCAGCTTCGCCGACGCCAACGCCGGCACCGGCAAGGCCGTCACCGTCAGCGGCTATGCGCTGACGGGCATGGATGCGGGCAATTACAACCTGGTGCAGCCGGCTAGCGTGACGGCCACCATCCACAAGGCCGACCTGATCCTGTCCGGCAGCAAGACCTATGATGGCACGGCGTTGGTCGCGGGCGGCACGCTGACAGCTACCGGCGTGGCGGGACAGACCTTCAGCGTCACCGGCTCCGGCGACGTGTCCAACCTGACCAGCAAGAATGTACAAGCCAGCGCGGCGCTGGGCAGTACCAGCGGTCTGGGCGTTGGCAGCAGTAGCAATGGTGGCCTGGCGGCCAACTACAATGTGATGGGCACCGCGGGCAGCAGCTATACGGTCACAGCCAAGGGCATCACCCTGACGGGCATCAATGCCCTGGATAAAACCTACGATGCGACGACGACGGCGACCTTGAGTGCCACAAACGTGGCGTATTCCGGCATGATCGTGGGAGACAACCTCATCCTTGGCGACCAGGGTGTCGGCCACTTTGCGACCAAGGATGCGGGCGCTAACAAGGCGGTGAGCGTGTCCGGTTTCAGCCTGGGTGGCCTGGACGCGGGCAACTACGTCGTCACGCAACCGACGGGCCTGACGGCGACCATCGGCAAGGCCGATCTGTCACTGACGGGCTTATCTGTCGCGGACAAGGTCTACGATGCCACGATCTCGGCGGTACTGAACGGCAACGCCGCTCTTTCCGGCGTCCTTGGTAGCGACAGCGTTTCGTTGAGCGGTACGCGAACTGCCAGCTTCGCAGACAAAAATGTCGGCGCCAATAAATCGGTGACTATCAGCGGTTACGGCCTGACCGGTGCCGATGCCAGCAACTACAATTTCATCGATCGAAACATGCTAACCGGTAACATTACGCCAGCATCGATTACGGTCAGCGGCATCACCGTGGCCGATAAAGTGTATGACGCCACCACGGGAGCCACGGTCAACACCAGCAATGCCACGCTGGCGGGCAAGTTCGGTTCGGATGTGATTACGATTGCCTCGACCGGCCAGTTCTCCGACACGGCCGTTGGCGTCGGCAAGGCAGTGAATCTGAGCAGTGTTTATGGTGGGGCCGATATCGGCAACTACCGCATTACCGGACAAGAGCGCGCATTCGCCAGCA
Organism: Janthinobacterium algoris; assembly: GCF_051380935.1. Taxonomy (NCBI): domain Bacteria; kingdom Pseudomonadati; phylum Pseudomonadota; class Betaproteobacteria; order Burkholderiales; family Oxalobacteraceae; genus Janthinobacterium; species Janthinobacterium algoris. Next base: position 138,360 of record NZ_JBNYXZ010000017.1, read on the forward strand.
TCAAGGCCGCGCCTGTTGTTGTGCCAGACACGCCGGTCGTGAATGTCAGCGCCACGCAGATGCAGCAGATTCAGAGCGTGGTAACGCAAGTGCAGTCGTCCGTATTGCCGCCGCAAGCGTCGGCGCAGCCGCAAGCATTGAACTTGTCGTCGACACTGGTAGTGCAGCGGACTGGCGCCGGCAGTGGCGATGCCGCGCGTGCGCAGGAAGGCGCCGGCGCGTCGCCGCTCAATACCGCGACAGGATTCGGCACGCCTGCGCCGACGCTGCAAATTCAAAATGGCGGCATACAGTTGCCGCTCGTCGCCACCAGCATCACAGAATAAGAAATTACATGACCACCCTATTCAAGCAGCCCTTGTTGATGAAGCCCCTGTATGCCGCATTGTTGCTGGTACCGCTCGATGCCTATGCCGCCGAGCCTCAAACGACGCCCAATGCCGGTTCGATTTTGCAGCAATTGCAACCGGCAATTCCTGCTGTTGTGAAGCCGAATGCGCCGACGCTTGAGGTCAAGCCGAAAACCGATGCCAGCTTGCCTCCGTCACAGCCAATTCAAGTGAGCGCGCTGCGCATCACCGGCAATACCGCGTTTGCCACACAGACGCTGCACGCGCTGGTTGCCGATCAGGAAGGTAAAAGCCTGACGTTGCCGCAACTCGACGAGCTGGCAGGGCGAATCACGGCGTACTACCAGGACCGTGGCTTTCCAATGACGCGGGCTATCATTCCGGTTCAGTCGATCACCGACGGCGTCATCCTCATTCAAATCGTCGAGGCACACTACGGCAAAGTCCGGCTCAACAATCGCAGCGAAGTCAGCGACGCCTTGCTCCATGCCAGCCTGGCTTCGCTCAGCGGAGGGCAATTGATTGCCGATGTCGAACTCAATCGTGCCTTGCTGTTGCTGTCCGATGTGCCAGGCGTTGGCGTGAATGCGATTCTCAAGCCGGGCTCGGCAGTAGGCACGGCCGACATGGATGTCGAGGCGCGCTACAACCGGGTTCCCCTGGCTAATATTGCGCTGGACAATTACGGCAACCGCTATATCGGGCGCACTCGCCTGAGCGGCAACTTTAATATCGTCAATCCGTTTCATCATGGCGATATCCTGAGCGTCAACCTCATCAGTACGGGGGAGGGCATGAATTATGGCCGGGTAGGATACGATACCTTGCTCAACGGCCAGGGTACTCGGATCGGGGGCGCTTATTCCGCATTGCATTACAAGTTAGGTAGCACCGCCCGTGCGCTTGATGCCAATGGTACCGCCAAGCTTGCCAGCTTGTGGGTGAAACAGCCATTGATTCGCACTAAGCAATACAACTTCTATGCGCAATTGCAATACGATGCCAAAAATCTGCGCGATCATATCGATGTCAGCAGTCTGCGCACCGACCGGCAATTGCATAACTGGATAGCGAGCGTGAGCGGTGACTTGCGCGATGGCCTGCTGGGCGGCGGCACGAGCATCGCCAGTCTGAGCTGGACCAGTGGTCGTGGTCGTTTTGATACTCTCTCAGCTGCAGCGGCGGATGCCGCTACCGCACGCACCGGTGGCGGATACTCGAAGTGGAATGCCAATATCGCCCGCCTGCAGGGGCTGACGCTCCGCGACTCGCTGTACATCAACTTGAGTGGACAATGGGCTGACGGCAATCTTGACTCTGCTGAAAAAATGACAGCCGGTGGTCCCTACACTGTCCGCGCCTATGACAGCGGCGTTCTTTCTGGCGACACCGGTTATGCCGGCACGGTGGAAATGCGCCATGAGCTTGGGACATTGCTGTTGGGGAAATGGCAGGTGCTGGCCTTCATTGACAGTGCATATGTCAAAGTTAACCGCCATCCGTGGAGTAAGGCAGAGAATAGCGCGACCCTGTCTGGCACAGGTGTCGGCCTGAACTGGGCTGGTCCCGACCAGTGGCGCGCGAGCGTTTCTGTGGCGACGCATCTGGGTGCGGCGCCGTCAATGTTGGCCAAGCCGTCGTCGGTGCGTGTCTGGCTGGTCGCGAGCAAAGGCTTCTGATTTTTGGCCTTTGCCGATCTGGTAAAATATGCAAAATACCGGATAGGCTAAAAGTTTCTTGCCAATATGGCGAAATAGCGAAAAATCATCGAAGCGTGACGACAAGGGCTGCCTGCCGTATTCGTTCAAGGAAAAGACCATAGGCTGTTTCAAGCACCTGATATGGCCATCGCTCAAGCTGGAGAGTTTGACCGGCGGCCTACTCTTACGCTATCCGAACAAACTGTCCCCATGGATCATCTAACAGCAAGCATTGCATTATCCATTACACAGTTATGTATTTCGGCAACGATGATTGGCGTCTATTTTGCCGCGCCCATCGAGCGTTATACGCGGCTGTGGGCCATTTCCGGAGTGCTGACCGCCGTTGGAATGACCATCATCATATTCAATGCTTTCCGCCCACCAGGCTTGATGTTAATGGTGGGGAATACTGCATTGTTTTCTGGCTGTGTCGTCGTGTGGGTCGGGCTTAGAGCTTTTTTTGGGAGGCAAAGAAGCCGCTGGGCGTATTTTCTCATCGCTTTATTTGCATGTTCGTATCTTCTACTAATAGAAAACAACGCGGGGTTTTTCTCCCGCGCCTGCCTTAGCAGTGCCAGCCTGATTCTGGTTTTTGTACTGTGCCTGCAAACCTTATTGGCACGACATCCGGAAGCCGCTTCCAGCAAGCTTGGCTATGCTCGGGAAATGGCGATTATCGGTTTATTGATGCTGATTACCGCGCATATCTTGCGCATTGTCGTATTACTCTACAAGCCTGTGGCAGTCAGTGCGGCATTGATGTCCCAGATCCATATCGTAGCCGTCTATCTGGTGCCGCTCGCGGGAACCTTGTTATTTTTCCCTGCCTTGCTGCTGCTGTATTTTGAGCGTATCAAGCATCAACTGTTGCTGTCATTGGAGTCCAAACAGGAAGTGCTGGAAAATCAGACCCGCTTCGTGGAGATGTTTTCGCACGAATACCGTACACCGCTGGCTGTCATCCGGACGAATCTGGACATTCTGCAGAATAAGGAGCGGTCTGGCGCTAAACACCTCGGTTCCAATCTCGAAAAAATGCAACGTGCGGTATTGCGATTGGTTGAAGTGGCGGAAACCGCGCTGCAAAGGGACCAAAATAGTGACGGGAAAGCGGCTATCCTCCACGAACCGATCCTGATGCCCGACTTTCTTTGCAGTGTCATTGAAGAAGCCGCCCATTTCTGGAGCGAGCGTGCGCCACGACTTGAGTTTGAATGTACGAAACCCATCGTCTTTTACGGGGATCGCAAGTTGCTGAAGACTGCGGTCTTGAATGTGCTCGATAATGCGATCAAATATGGGCCGAAACAAGGGATTGTTCGTGTTAAATTGAGGAAAAACAATGGTACATTGCTCCTCACCGTAGACGACAATGGCACCGGTATTCCTGAGTATGAGCTGGATCTGGTCTATGGAAAGTATTTTCGTGGCAGCCGCACCGGTTTCATCGCCGGCAGCGGCATCGGCCTATATCTGGTCCGGCGCATTATTGGTCAGCATGCGGGCAGCATACTTCTGATGAATCGTCCTGGAGGCGGTACTTCAGCGACCATCACCTTACCTTTTCCTATAGAGGAGGCGCAAAGCGGTGCCATTGAAAATTAGAGTGTTATTAGTAGAAGATGATGAGGATTTGCGAGATAGCGTGGTGGAATGGCTCGAACTGAACGGCATGCATATCATTGCGGTCCGCAATGCGGCTGAGTTTTATCAGGCTTTGCCGAAATGCGATTGCCAGATAGCCGTGATCGATGTTGGCCTGCCGGATCAAGATGGCTACGTACTGGCCGAATATGTGCGAGCCAATACCAATATGGGTATCGTCATCTTGACCGCCCGTAGCGCAATAGAGGACAAGCTCAAAGGTTATCACTGCGGCGCAGACCAGTATCTGGTCAAGCCCGTGGATTGCCGTGAACTGTCAGCGGTGATTGGTAGTATCGCGCAGCGCGTAAAGAAAACGGCCGTGGAAGCACCGGAAATCTCGGAGCGGTGGACTATTTTTTCTACGCAATGGGAACTCCACCTTGCACAGGATGTTCAGGTAGCACTCAGCCTGAAGGAATTGATATTTCTCGAATTACTGGCAAGCAAGCCCGGCCTGCCGGTACAAAAAAAGACTATTTTGACCAAGCTGTATCAGCGCGACGACTACCATAGCGGCCGTTCGTTGGATTCGCTAGTGCGTCGCCTGCGTGCAAAAATCGTCAGTCAGGCTGGCGTCGATATCCCGATCCGTACTGTGCATTCAGTCGGATACTGTTTCGCTGGTGAGATTGCTATTGTGGACGGCGAGTCCAGCTGACTGAGGTGTACTGTCAATAGCGGACACTCTTGTTTCAAGCCGCCTGTGGTTGTTTGCTGAATTTTTCAGCAAACAACGCGGGCGGAACATTGCCGAGGCGCGAGTGGCGCCGCTGGCGGTTGTAAAAGCTTTCGATGTATTCCTGTATCGCAGCTTTCGCGTCGGCCCGGGTCGCGTAGCGTTGATGGTGCACCAGCTCATTTTTCAAGCTGCCCCAGAAGCTTTCCATGGGCGCGTTGTCGTAGCAGTTTCCTCTGCGCGACATG
>NZ_JBNYXZ010000018.1:0-130629 GCF_051380935.1 Janthinobacterium algoris
CTCGAGGGTGTCAACAACCGCATCAAAGTTATCAAGCGGATGGCTTACGGTTTCCGGGACTCGGCATACTTCTTCCTCAAAATCAAGGATGCGTTCCCCGGCAAAGTGCGATGAACCAAAAAAAGGGCTACGCCCTCTTCCCCTTCAAGCGTCGCCGTACTTGCCTGCTTTTCCCCCTTGGGTGGAATTGCGCACAATCAACTTACCCGGCAACAGCACCTCGCGCGGCGGGCATTGCTCGCCCTGCAGGCGAGACAGCATGCACGTCATCGCCGAAAAGCCGATCTCGTAAGTCTGCTGCTCGATCGTGCTCAGGCCCGCCAGCGGCGACCACGGCAATTCATCAAAGCCCAGCAAGCCCACGTCTTGCGGCATGCGCAGCGCAAGGCGCTGCAGCATCAGCGCCAGTTCCAGCGCGACCATGCCGTTCGAGGCCAGCAGCGCCACGCGGCGGCCGCGCCACTGCGCCAGGCATTGCCGTACCTGCGCGTCGATGGAGGGACTGTCGTCCAGGTCCACTGCCAGCACTTCGCCCACGCAGCCGGGATGTTCGGCCATCACGGCCTGAAAACCGTCGGCGCGCATCTGCCGCGAACTGACGCCCGTCAATGGCGGCGCGACGAAGGCGATGGCGTCGAAACCCTGCTCGATCAGATGCGTGGTGGCCAGCCGGCCCGCTTGCACATTGTCCAGGCCCACCAGGTCAAAATCGGCGCCCTCGATGCGGCGGTCGACCAGCACGATGGGCATGTCCGCCTGCTGCAAGTCGGACGACTGGATGTTGCGCCCCTGCGTGTTGACGATCAGCCCTTCCACGCTGTACGAGCGCAGCGCGGCAAGCGACTGCCGTTCGCGCTGCTCGTCATTACCGGTATTGCACAAGATCAAGGTGTAGCCATGCTGCTGGCAAGCCGCTTCCACGCCGCGCAGCACGGCCACCGTGTAGGGGTTCAGCATGTCCGCCACGACCATGCCGATCAGGCGCGTGCGCCCGCGCTTGAGGCCGCGCGCCATCTGGTTCGGCTGGTAGCCGAGGCGCGCGATGGTGCTGTCGATCTGCTGGCGGATGTTCTCGGACAAAGCGTCCAGTTCGCCGCCGAGAAAGCGCGACACACTGGTCTTCGACACGCCCGCCTCGCGCGCCACCTGGGCGATGGTCACGGGCCTTGCCGGCTCGCCGGAGGCTGTTTTTTTGCTGCCACGTACTGTATCCAAGGTTGCTCCCGACTGCCTGTTGACATCCAAACGTTAAATTTGGAACCGGTTCCAAAGATAGCACCACAGAATCGATGACGCAAGCGATTTGAGCGCTTGTGGCGATGAAGGAACACGCTGGGGGCCATGCAGAGGGGATTACGCCGCTGCCCGCCCCCGGCAAACGCGGAGTCGGGCAGCGCGATGACTGGAAGGTTGCTTACTGGATTACGGTGTAACAAGGCACGTAGGCCGTACCCGCCAGCTTCATGCGGTGCTGCGCCACGAACGAGGCCAGCAGCGCATCCATGGGGACCATGATGTCCTTGTCGCCATGGATTTCGAAGTTGCCGTGCTCTTCGATCGAGCGGATACCGTCGTCCTTGACGTTGCCCGCCACCACGCCGGAAAACGCGCGGCGCAGCTGGGCTGCCAGCAAGTGCGTGGGCTGATTCTTGTGCAAGCTCAGGTTGCGCATGTTTTCATGCGTGGGATGAAACGGCTTCTGGAACTCGTGGTCGATCTTCAGCAGCCAATTGAAGTAATACGCATCGCTGTGGGCCTTGCGGAATTCGCGCACCTGGCGTATGCCTTCGAGCATCTCGCGCGCCACCAGTTCCGGGTCGTCGATGATAATTTTATAGCGCTGCTGCGCTTCCGGGCCCAGCGTGTCGCTGATGAACTGGTTGATCTGCACGAAATACTCACGCGAGGTTTCCGGTCCCGTGAAAATCAACGGGAAGGGAATCTCGGCATTCTCCGGGTGCAGCAGGATGCCGAGGATATACAAAATCTCTTCGGCCGTACCGGCGCCGCCGGGGAACACGACGATACCGTGGCCCGCGCGCACGAACGCTTCCAGGCGTTTTTCGATGTCCGGCATGATGACCAGGTCATTGACGATGGGATTCGGCGATTCGGCGGCAATGATGCCCGGCTCCGTGATGCCCAGGTAGCGGCCATTGTGCAGGCGCTGCTTGGCGTGGCCGATGGTGGCGCCCTTCATGGGACCCTTCATGGCCCCCGGGCCGCAACCGGTACAGATGTCGAGGCCGCGCAAGCCCAGCTGGTAGCCCACTTCCTTCGAATAATTGTATTCGGCGCGGTTGATCGAATGGCCGCCCCAGCACACCACCAGGTTCGGATTGAGCTGGGTTTGCAGCACGTTCGCGTTGCGCAGGATGTGGAAGACGGCGTCCGTCACGCCTTCCGTGCTGTGCAAATCGAATTTCGGGTTGCCCGTGACTTCATCGCTGACGAAGATGATGTCGCGCAGCACGGCAAACAGGTGCTCGTGGATGCCCTTGATCATCTTGCCGTCGACAAAGGCGATGGCCGGCGCGCCCTTGATGTCGAGCTTGATGCCGCGCTCGCGCTGGATGATGGAAATTTCAAACGATTGGTAGCGCTCCAGCAAGGCGCGGCCATCGTCGATGGTGCTGCCGCAATTCAAGACCGCCAGCGCGCAGCGGCGGAAGGTGTTGTACAGGCCGCCCTGGCTGGTGTCGAGCAGTTTGTTGACTTCAGTCTTGGAGAGCACGTCCAGGCGGCCTTCCGGTGAAACCAGAGTATCGATAACGTCGTGTTCCATAATGCGAAAAATTCCTTTAAAAATCGATGCTCGAAGGTCTTGCAGCCTTAATATACGACAAGTCGGGCAAGTTGTGCTGTGGCGCCGCCAAATCGCCCCGGCCGCCCTTGCCTGCAAACCGGTTTGACTAATATGAAACAGTCATTCTTGCTAATGCAAATCGAAATCTTCGCGCAGCGCAATTTGTAGATTAGAATGCCAGCCTATTGGAATTCCCGTGCGTGAGGTTCTTCATGAGAGTCCCCGCCGCCCGCAGGCTTCCATAAGTTTGTTGTATCTATTGACTATAATAATTTTTCAGGAGGAACCGCATGAGCGGTGCGACTACGCCCAACAAGGAAGCCGTTATTCCCGAGTTCAAGCAGATTATGGGCCATCCAAGCCCATTGTGGATGTTGTTCATGACTGAATTCTGGGAACGCTTCGCGTTCTACGGAGTTCGCTGGGCGCTGGTACTGTACATCGTTGCCCAGTTCCACGGTGGCGACGGTTCAGGACAGGCAGCGGCCAACCTGACCTACGGTTCCTTCCTCGCGCTGGTGTACGCCGGCGCCCTGTTCGGCGGCTACATTGCCGACCGCGTCATCGGTTACCAGCGCTCGATCCTGCTGGGCGCCGTCTTCATGGCTGCCGGCCTGTTCTGCATCTCGGTACCGAACCAGGACATCTTCAACCTGGGCCTGGCCACCATGATCGTCGGTAACGGCATGTTCAAGCCGAACATCTCGACCATGGTCGGCAAGCTGTACACGACAGCCGATCCGCGCCGCGACAGTGGCTTCACGATCTTCTACATGGGCATCAACATGGGCGCCATGGTCGCCCCTGTCTTCACCCAGTGGCTGGCCGAGTCGATCTTCGGCACCAGCGCCATGCCGTCGTACAAGATGGTCTTCATGGCGTCCGGTTTCGGCATGATCATCAGCCTGATATGGTTCGCCATCGGCCGCCGCGCCCTGAAGGGTATCGGCGCTCCGGAAGCCGGTGCCGGCAACCCGATGCGCGTCGTCTGGGTGGCCGTCGGCTCGCTGTGCGTGATCCCGCTGATGTACTTCCTGCTGACCGTCGGCGCTGAAAAGCTGCAAATCGTCCTGACGGTGCTGTTCATCGGCCTGGCCTTCATGCTGATGATCGAAGGTATACGCAACGGTAAAGTGGCGCGTGACCGCGTCATCGCCATGCTGCTGATCTTCGTCTTCAACATTCTGTTCTGGATGTTCTTCGAACAGGCAGGCAGCTCGTTTACCTTCCTGGCTGACAAGATCGTCAACCGCGACCTGGGCTTCTGGATCTTCCCGACCGCCTACTTCCAGACGGTCAACTCAGTCGCCATCATCGTCTTTGCGCCGATCATCGCCGCCATCTGGGTCTTCCTGGCGCGCCACAACGTCAACCCATCGATCCCGCGCAAATTCGGCCTGGGCTTGCTGGGTAATGCGCTGGCCTTCGGCTTGCTGATCTTTGCTCTGTCGAGCCTGGTTGGCGCCGATAACAAGATCCCGTTCTGGACCCTGACCACTGTGTACGTGCTGCAATCGATCGGTGAGCTGTGCCTGTCGCCTATCGGCCTGTCGATGGTCACCAAACTGGCCCCAGTGCGCCTGGTCGGCCTGGGCATGGGCGGCTGGTTCCTGTCGACCGGTATCGGCAACAACCTGTCGGGCATCTTCGCCAGCCACGTCAGCGGCACGAGCGGCATGTCGGTGCAGTCGGCCCTGTCCGGCTATACCTTCGGCTTCTGGTCCCTGCTGGGCGCCGGTGTCGTGCTGTTCTTGATCGCACCGCTGATCAACAAACTGATGCACGGCGTGAAGTAAGCGTCTTGCTGTAGATCAGAACGGCGGCCTGCGGGCCGCCGTTTTTCATTCCGGCAGCCGTTTTCTCCTGGCCGGGCGGTACAATAACGCCAGGGCCACCGGCCATCCTCCCACATTACTGAAGAACCCCATGTCCAGCATCTCCACCACCACGCCCCTCTCCGACGACGAATACGCCGAACTCGACACCTTGCTGGCCGCACCCACCCTGGCCGGCGTCGCCATGGACGTGTCCATGCTGGAAGGTTTGCTCACGGCCGTCGCCCTGAGCCCGAAACAGATCACGCCGGAACAATGGTTGCCATGGGTATGGGACAAGGCCGCAGGTAGCGCTGCGCCCGTTCAAGACGCGGACAAGGAACGTGCAGCCGCCCTGGCACAGCGCCACCACGCCTACATGGTCGAATGGCTGGCGAAGGACCCGGACAGCTTCGAGCCCATCTACGTATGCGGCCCCGAATGGAGCGTGCCCGCCTGGTGTGCAGGCTTCCTGCTTGGCACCAGCCTGGACAAGCCCCAGTGGGCGGCCCTGGCCGTCAGCCACCCGCAATACCTGGCGCCGTTCCGGCACCTGGCCGCTGCCTGCGAGCTTGACGACGATGCAGCCGAAACGGCCATGGATGGCGTGATTCCATCCGTGATCGCCATCAACGCCGCCTGGGCGCGCCAGCGCCACCTGAAAAGCCAGGTACAAAGCCAGCCCGGCGCCACCGTGCTGCGCGACGTGCCGAAGACGGGCCGCAACGACCCGTGCCACTGCGGCAGCGGCAAGAAGTACAAGAAATGCTGCTTTGATGCCGATAGCGCGGCCAGCTAAGGCGGACTCTCCTTGCGCCAGCTGCTGACGGCCATCCTGCGCTTCCTGCTGCGCCACGCGCTGCAGTTCGCGCTCTTCATCGTCATCCTGCTGGCCGGACGCTTGCTGCTGGCCGAATGGCGCGCCTACAGGGCCGGCAGCGAGGCCATGGCCACCCTGCGCCAGGCTTCCAGCAACGCCGGCAACCATGGCGCCGGCCTGGCTGATGCCGCCACGATCCGCGTCAACGCCCTGCAACAAGCCTCGCACACGGCCATCGCCGCGCGCATGGCGCAAGTGCAGGCGCAATTGACCGCCTTACGCGCGCAGCAACAACCCTCGCTGTTTACTATTCCCCTGCCCGACACGAACACCCTGGCCATGCACGCGCAGGACGAAGCGGCGCGCCGCGTGGAAATCGAAGTGCTGGTGCAGGAAGCCCGTTATCTGACCTCCTTGCAAGCGGCGATCAGCGGCGAAGATGCGCGGCACACCCTGGCGCGCCTGCACGCAGAACACGTCAGCGCGTATGCCGCGCTGCAGCACAAGCTGCGCCAGCGCCGGCAACTGGAAGCGCAGCACCCCGTGGCGACCCGCCTGCCCGGCAGCGACGCCTACGCGCAGCTGTCGCAGCTCGAAGTGGAAAGCCAGCACCTGCGCGACATCAACCTGCAAGCTTATCGTGCCTGGGTAGCGCAGCGCGCCCGCACCAGCACCGCCACCCGCCCCGCCTCATTTGCCATCGACAACACGGCATTGGCCGGCGCGCTGGCGCCCGTGCAGGCGGCCATCGCGGCCGGCGAAGGGCAACTGGCGCGCAACTGGATCGCCCGCTGGCGCGCTCCCGTGCTGGACGTGGCACCGACAGCCGCCCTGCTGGTGCTGTCGGCCATCCTGCTGCCCGTCGCCATCAAGGCCTTCTTTTACTTCGTGCTGGCACCCCTGGCCTCGCGTTTGCCGCCGCTGTCGATTGCGCGCGAGCTGCAGATGGCGGGCAGTTCCCTTCCCCTTCCACCACATGGCGAATCGCGCATCTCCGCCGTGTCGCAGGCATTACAGCTAAACCCTGGCCAGCAGATGCTGATCCACCCTGCATACCTGCAATCGTCGCCCGTCAGCACGCACAAGCGCACGCAATGGCTGCTGGACTGGCGCTTTCCATTTACCAGCCTGGCCGCCGGCATGGTTGCGCTGACGCACCTGTACAGCGACGAACCAGCATCCGTGACGGTCTCCGCCAGCGACGATCCGCTGCTGGAAGTGGCCATCGTCCACCTGCCAGCCGGCAGCGCATTGGTATTCCAGCCACGGGGCCTGGTGGGCCTGATCTGCGACACGGGCCAGCCGCTGGCGATGTCCTGTCACTGGCGCCTGGGCAGCCTGCATGCCTGGCTCACCCTGCAGCTGCGCTTCATCGTCTTTCGTGGCCCCGTCACGCTGATCGTGCGCGGCTGCCGTGGCGTGCGCCTGGAGCGGGCCGGCCAGGGCCGCTCCATCAGCCAGTCCGCCACCCTGGGCTTTACGACCGACGTGCTGTACTCGACCCTGCGCAGCGAAACCTTCATCCCCTACCTGCGCGGCCAGCAAGCCTTGCTCAACGACCGCTTCGACGGCGACAACGGCGTCTACCTGTACGAGGAAACCCCGCGCCACGGCAAGCAGCCGGGCACAGTGGGCAAGTGGTTCGAGGGATTCACCGATGCGATCTTGAAAGTGTTCGGCATCTAGCTGACGAAACCATGATGAACGAATGACCTGCGCGCCTGGTTCATGTCAAGCTAAGGGCAAGCTAAGGGCAGCACCATCCGGCACAAAATCCGGCTGCAGCAAGCCATACACATGCAGGTCGACAAACACGCCATTTAACAATTCCGCCTGCCGCAACACGCCTTCGCGCGTAAATCCCAGCCGCCCGGCCAGCCCCATGCTGGCATGATTGCCTGCCGCGCACTGCAATTCGATGCGGTGCAATTTCAGCGCGCCAAACGCATGCGCCAGGACGGCGCGTACCGCTGCGCTGGCGATGCCACGGCCCAGGAACTGGCATCCCACGTAATAGCCGATCCTCGCATTTCGGTCAGCCTGTTGTATGTCTTTCAGGCGGATGCTGCCGCATAAAGTCGTGCCGGAAAAAACATGCCATTCCAGCACTTCACCGCTGGCGGCGCGCGCGGCAGCGGCTTCCAGATAGGCCCTGGCATCGTCGACGCACGCCAGTTGCACCACGGCGGGAAGGAAAGCGTGCAGGTGGTCACGGTTGTGTCCTACCAGTTCAGCAAGGGCTTCGGCGTGTTCAGCCGAGGTTGGAACAATAGAAATATCTGGAAATGCTGAAATATTCACACGCAGAGACCTCTGGCGGGCCGGTAAAGTGAAAGAAGAAACACGTAGTTGGACCGCTACACCGCAATCGAATGCGACACCGTCAGCCACTCGTCCGGCTGCAAATTCGCCGCCGCCTCGCGGGTAGCCAGCACGCTGTCCGGGTCCAGGTCGGACCGGTTCAGCTTGTAGGAATAGGCAAAATCATCGGCATCGAATGCCTGCCCTGCCTTGACGTAATACTTGAAGCCGACAAAGGAGTCGGGATTGGTGACGACGGTGTATTCAAGCGTGACGCTATTCATGGCGGGCCTCGTCAACGATGGTGAAATAGATATTATGCGTGAATTTGCGTCAATGTGCGTCAATTCTGGCGGCAGCGACGCGGCGGCTAATCCTTGCGGCAAGTCAATGGCCCTGCCGGCTGCCAGCGCTACAGTAGCCTGAACCCACCACCACGCCATTACTGTCCATTACTGTCCATTACTGCCATGCACACCTTGCTCATGAAGATCAGGAACACACTGGCGCCGCCAGCGGGCCTGCCGGCGGCGGCGCGCATGGAGAGGCTGTCGGACCGGCGCGGCCTGCCCGCCGTCGACCCCGGACCGCAAGCCGTCGTCAAGGCCTGTACCACCTGGCTATGCGCGGCGCAAGACCATTCCAGTTCAAACGACGACGGCGTCGCGCGCGACTACAGCCTGCTGACAGGCTGGTCGAGCTCCTACCCGGAGACCACCGGCTACATCATCCCTACCATGATCGCCCTGGCGCAGCGCACGGGCGACGATGGTCTGCACGGGAGGGCACGCCGCATGCTCGATTGGTGCGTGGCCATCCAGTTCCCGCAAGGCGGTTTCCAGGGCGGGAAGATCGATTCGACGCCGCGTGTGCCCGTCACCTTCAACACGGGCCAGATCCTGCTTGGCCTGGCCGCCGGCGTGCAAGCCTACGGCGCGGCCTACCAGGATGCCATGCACCGCGCAGCAAGCTGGCTGCGCGACAGCCAGGATGCCGACGGCTGCTGGCGCAGACATCCGACGCCGTTCGCCAGCGCCGGCGACAAGGCTTACGAAACGCATGTGGCGTGGGGCCTGTTCGAAGCGGACCGCATCGCGCCGGGCCACGGCTATGGCGCGGCCGGCCTGCGCCAGGTTGACTGGGCGCTGAGCAAACAGCGTCCCAACGGCTGGTTCGCCTCGAACTGCCTCGACAACCCGCTCCTGCCCCTGACCCACACCATCGGCTACGCCTTGCGCGGCCTGCTCGAAGCGCACCTTTTTTCGGCGCGCGCCGACCTGCTGCAGGCCGCCGCGCGCACCGGCACGGGCATCGCCAACGCCGTGGCGGCCAACGGCTACCTGGCCGGCCGCCTCGGCCCGGACTTCCAGCCGGGGGCCAGCTACGCCTGCCTCACGGGCTCCGCGCAAAACGCGCATTGTTTGTTCCTGCTGTACCAGCTCACGGGCGAGCGGCACTACCTCGACGCGGGACGCCGCCTGAACCGTTACGTGCGGCGCTCGGTCAGCATCGACGGCCCCGCGCACGCGCGCGGCGGCGTCAAGGGCTCGTTTCCCATCGATGGCGACTACGGCACCTGGGCTTACCTGAACTGGGCTGCCAAATTCTGCATCGATGCGAACCTGCTGGAACTGGCGCTGGAACCGCATTTGGAACAGAAAGCCGGCGATGCTTGAGCGGGCCCAACGCGCCGCCAGGGCTGCGCTGGAAGCGTGGCGCCGCGCCGCCAGCACCCGGCACGTGCGCCACAACGCACCCCACGTTACGCGCGAAGCCCTGGCGGCCGGCCTGGCGCGGCTCGGCATCACGCAGGGAGAGACGCTGTTCATCCATTCTTCGCTGAAAAGCCTGGGCTACGTGGAAGGCGGCGCGCTGGCGGTGATACGCGCCCTGCAGGACGCCGTCGGCCCGCAAGGCACCCTGCTGCTGCCCACCTACTATCTGCCCGGCGGCACGGTACGCGCCACCTGCGCCATGCCAGACTATGTGTTCGATCCGCGCCGCCATGGCACGCACATGGGACGCATGCCCGAAGCGTTCCTCGCCAGCGCCGGTGTCCGGCGCAGCATCCACCCCACCCATTCCGTGTCCGCGTGGGGCCGCCACGCCGCCGATCTCACCGAGGCGCACCACCGCGCGCCTTCGATCTTCGGCATGGACTCGCCGTGGCAGAGGTTTATCGGCTGCGACCATGCGAAGGTGCTGGGTCTCGGCATCTCCATGGGCCCGGTGACGTTCTATCACGCGCTGGAAGACGCCATGGGCGACGCCTTTCCCGTGCCCGTGTGGGAAGACGATACAAAGCTGCTGGCCTGCCTGGACCACGCCGGCCATCGCTGGGACGTGCCAGTGCGCCCTTTCGATCCGGCATTCGCGCAGCGCCGCATCGACCATCCCGGCCGTGACGACCTGCGCGAGTACTTTCACCGGGAATTTGACGCCGCCGGCCTGCGCGTCAACGGACAGGTTGGCGATGCGGCGTCGTGGTGCATTCCGGCGCAGGCGTTCTTCGAGCACCTGCGCCAGCTGGCGTCCGAGCACGTGACCATCTACGCCAGCGCGGCGCAGCTGGCGGCGCGGCCCATCGGGCACACATAAAAAAACCGCCCGGATCGTTATGACACCGGGCGGTTTTGATTGGATTGGCTAGAACGTCAAGCCTGCGGGCTGTCCGCCTTTTTCTCTCTTGCGACGATGTACAACAGCACGATGATGATCGCATACGGCAGCAGGGACAGCGCATCCGAGTGCAGGCCCGCGTAGAACGGGTTGCCGTGCTCGGCCCAGTCGGCCATCATCTGGTCGAAGTGCGTCAGCACGCCTGCCGTGATGGCAATGATGATGCCGGCCAGCGCGCCGCCGGCGATGTAGCCGGACGCCAGCAGCACGCCCGAACTGCGGTCGCCCGCCAGCTGGCGCTCTTCCTCGTTCAGTTTTGCGTTGTGTTCCAGCTTGTTGTTGCGGCGGTCCGCCAGCCAGCGCACCAGCCCGCCGACGAAGATCGGCAAGGTGGACGACAGCGGCAGGTACACACCGACCGAAAACGCCAGCGACGGGATGCCGGCCATTTCCAGCACCACGGCGATCATCACGCCGAACAGCACCAGGGTCCACGGCAGTTGCTGGTCGAGGATGCCCTTGATGATGTAGGACATCAGCACGGCTTTCGGCGCATCGTATTTTTTCACTTCCGAACCGTCGGGACGCTTGCTGTAATGGCCATTGATGCCCGGATCGACCAGGTAGGCCAGCTGGCCATCTTCTTTGACAAAATATTTGCCGGCCGGGCCGCCCACGGTATCCGTCTTTTGCCAGACTTTATACGTATTGTGGTCGGTGTCGGCTTGCGGGCCATGCAGCTCGCCCGTCACCGTCAGTGTCGATGCGTCAATCGTCAGGCCAGGCGCCACTTGCGCGGCCGGCACGTAGACGGTGCTCGCTTCGTTCAGTTTCAGCAGGATCGGACCGAGAATCAGCGCCGACGACAGCGCGCCCGCCAAAATCGCATACTGCTGCAGGCGCGGCGTGGCGCCCACCAGGTAGCCCGTTTTCAAGTCTTGCGACGTGGTGCCCGCGTTGCTGGCGGCGATGCAGACGATGGCGCCCACCGACAGGGCCGTCACATAGTAACGCCCGCCCGTCCAGCCCATGATGAGGAAGATCAGGCAGGTAAACAGCAAGGTGGCCACGGCCATGCCGGAGATCGGGTTCGACGAGGAGCCGATTTCGCCCGTCAGGCGCGACGACACGGTGGCGAACAGGAAACCGAAGACGAGAATGAGCAGCGCACCGAGGAAATTCATGTGCAGCGGCGTGGCGAAGGTGATCACGGCAATGATGGACAGGCAGCCGATGATGACCCATTTCAGCGGGATATCCTGGTCGGTGCGCAAGGTGGAATTGCTCTTCACGCCTTTGCCCATGCCTTTCAGGCCGGCCGACAGGCTGCGCCAGATCATGGGCATGGCGCGCACCAGCGAAATCAGGCCGCCGGCGGCCACGGCGCCCGCGCCGATGTACAGCACGTAGGCACTGCGCACGTCGTCGGCGCCCATTTCGCTGATCAACTTGGTGCCCGGCGAGAGCACGGTGGTCAGGCTGTCGCCGAAGAACTTGATCATTGGGATCAGCAGCAGGTACGACAGCACGCCACCGGCCGCCATGGTGGCGGCGATGCGCGGGCCGATGATGTAGCCCACGCCCAGCAATTCAGGCGAAATCTCGGCGCCGATGGAGCCGCCCTTCAGCGGCGCGGCAAATTCCACGCCCGGCGTATCCTTCCAGCCCTTGAACGAGATATTGAAGACTTTATACAGCAAGCCGACGGCGAAGCCGCCGAAGATGATCTTGGCGCGGCGCTTGGCGTCCAGCGCGGCGGCCGAATCCTTGTCGATGCTTTCGCCGGCGGCGATGCGCGATTCTTCCGTGGCGGCCGCCTTCAGCACTTCGGCGCAGGCCGTGCCTTCGGGGAATTTGAGCTCCTTGTGCTGGTCGACGATCATGGTGCGGCGCATGGGGATCATCATCAGGATGCCCAGCAGGCCGCCGAGGATACCGACCAGCATGACGCGCGAAATCTCCAGATCGAAGCCCAGGATCAAGATGGCGGGCATGGTCACGCCCAGGCCGAAGGCCAGCGATTCGCCGGCCGAGCCGGCCGTTTGCGTGATGCTGTTTTCCAGGATCGACGAATCCTTGCCGCCCACCTTCTTGGCCAGGCCGAAGAGGGTGATGGCGATCACGGCGACGGGAATCGAGGCGCTGACGGTCAGGCCCACTTTCAGCACCAGGTACAGTGAGGAAGCGCCAAAGACCATCCCCAGGATGACGCCCATGAACAGCGCGCGGAAGGTCATCTCGGGCAGCTTCGCATCGGCCGGGATATACGGCTTCACGACGCTCGGTATTGCATCTTTTGCCATAAATAAATCCTTAATTGTATAAAATAAACAGCCCGGATTTAAGTAATCCTCGGAAAATTAGTGTGAATTTATGACAAACAGAACCGGATGCTATGCAAGGCGCTCGCTGCGACGCAGTGCGAGCACTGCTAGCAGTGAGCAACGCCGCAGAGCGCCGGTTATGGAAGTCAGAAATCACAATAATTTATTGGGGGTTACTTAGGCCCGGGCTATTTTCTTGAAGCCGAGACTATCGCACAGCCGCGTTTCGATGAAAAGGTTTTTTGCTCCCGCTCCCGGAGGCCGGCCCCGCCGCCCCGCCCGCACAGGAAGCGCCGGCGCATTGGTCTATAATCGCTGCCACCGTGCCTTGCACGCTCACGTGAGACTGCCTTGACTGCCAAACGATCCGGATTCCCCTGGCCTTCCCGCCGCGCCACCGTGCGCGGCTTCATCCTCGCCGGCGGCGCCGCGCTGGCCGCAGCCGTGCTGCTGGCCGCCTACCTGTTCCTGTACGTGCGCCCGCGCCTGCCCGAGCTGGACGTCATCACCGACTACCAGCCGAAGATACCGCTGCGCGTGTACACGGCCGACAATGTGCTGATCGGCGAGTTCGGCGAAGAGCACCGCGACTTCGTGCCGATAGCGCAAGTGCCGGAAATGATGAAAAAGGCCCTGCTGGCCATCGAGGACGGCCGCTTCTACGAACACCACGGCATCGACTTCGTGCGCGCCGGCGGCGCCGTGCTGTCGAACCTGCGCCACGGCTTCGGCCACGGCGGCGGTTCCACCATCACCATGCAGGTGGCGCGCAATTTCTTCCTGACACGCGAAAAAGTCGCTTCGCGCAAGCTCAATGAAATCATGCTGGCCCTGAAGATCGAAGCAGCCCTGTCGAAGGAGCAGATTCTCGAGCTGTACATGAACCAGATGTACCTGGGCCAGCGCTCGTTCGGCTTCGCCAGCGCGGCGCAAACGTATTTCGGCAAGCCTTTGTCGGAACTGTCGATCGCGGAAATGGCCATGCTGGCCGGTTTGCCGCAAAACCCCTCGCGCCACAACCCGATCAGCAATCCAAAGAAGGCGCACGCGCGCCAGCAATTGGTCTTGAAACGCATGCGCGAACTCGATTACATCAGCGAAGGCCAGTACCAGCAGGCGCTGGCGCAACCGCTGCATATCAATAGCCGCGGCAAGCAGGGTTTCGACACGCATGCCGAATACGTGGCCGAACTGGCGCGTCAGGCCGTCTACGCCCAATACAAGGAAGACAGCTATACCAAGGGCATCAGCGTCTACACGACGATCCTGAAAGCGGACCAGGACGCGGCCTACGCATCGACGCGCCGCAACGTCATCGCCTACGACCAGCGCCACGGCTACCGCGGCCCGGAAACCTTCATCGATATGCCGGTTGAGCCCGAGCAGCGCGACGACGCCATCGATGCTGCACTGCAAAAACGCCCCGATAGCGACGGCCTGATCGCCGCCGTCGTCACGCAAGTCGTCAGCGGCAAGGTGGTGGCCGACACGGGCGATGGAGACGCCAAGGCCATCACGGGCGAGGGCTTGCGCTTTGCCGCCCCTGCCCTGTCCGCCAAGGCGAGCGCCGGCGTCAAGCTGCGCCCAGGCGCCGTGATCCGTATCAGCAAGGATGGCAAGGGCAACTGGGCCATCACGCAGGTGCCGCTGGTAGCCGCCGCCTTCGTCTCGCTGGACGCGGAAACGGGCGCCTACCACGCCATGGTGGGCGGCTTCGATTACAACCTGCAAAAGTTCAACCACGTTACGCAGGCCTGGCGCCAGCCCGGTTCGGCCATGAAGCCCTTCGTGTATTCGGCGGCGCTGGAAAAAGGCTTTTCGCCAGCCACCCTGATCAACGACGTGCCCCTGGAAATGCAGGCGGGCGGCAAGGTCTGGGCGCCGCAGAATGACGACTTCAAGTTCGATGGCCCCATCACCATGCGCTATGCGCTGGCGCAATCAAAGAACGTGGCCTCGGTGCGCATCTTGCGCGCGCTGGGCGTGTCATATACGCACGATTTTATGGAAAAATTCGGTTTCGACCCGGCGCGCCAACCCAGCAATCTCACCATGGCGCTGGGCACGGGTTCCGTCACGCCCGTGCAGATGGCGGGTGCCTACGCTGTGTTCGCCAATGGCGGCCACCAGGTGGAACCGTATCTGATCGACCGCATCGTCGACGCCAAGGGCACGGTGCTGATGCAAACCAAACCGCCCGCGCCGAACGACGACAAGACCCTGGCGCTGGACCCGCGCAACGCCTTCGTGATGGACAGCATGCTGCGCGAAGTGGCCCGCACCGGCACGGGCGCGGCGGCGACGAAAAAACTGGGGCGCAGCGACATCGCCGGCAAGACGGGCACCACCAGCGACGCCGTCGACGGCTGGTTCGCCGGCTACGGCGGTGGCATCGTGGCGGTGGCGTGGATGGGCTATGACGAACCGAAATCGCTGGGAGGACGCGAATTCGGCTCGACCCTGGCCATGCCGATCTGGATCGACTACATGCGCACGGCCCTGTCGACGCGCCCGCAAGTGACGCGCGCCGTGCCGGGAGGCCTGAGCCAGGTCGATGGCGAGTGGCTGTACGATGAATTCATCGATATGAATGGCATCAAGACGCTCGACATGGACGTGGAAACACCGACGGACCCGGCGGCGCTGCCGGAGACGCTGCCGGTGGAAACAAACTAGTGAAAAAGCCAGGAGCGATCCTGGCTTTTTTCAGCTGCGTTTTTTACGGCGCCTTGACCATGCTCAGGTATCCGCGCACCGTACTGACTACGCTATCGGCAAAATCGTCGACATTGACCTTCGCCGCGCGGTACTTCCAGCGCTTCACATACCAGTCCTGGAACAGGGCCAGGCAGTGCGCGGCCAGCAGGGTGGAATCGCCCTGCGGCTTCGGCTCGATTTCATCGATGGTGGCGGCGATCAGGGTCTGCACATACAGTTCCGAATTCTTCGCCATGCTGCGCTGCTCCACCTGCAGCACGCGCGAATCCATGAAGACAAAATAAAACCACGGCTGCAGCACTTCGGACAGGTAGATCGACGAGCGTATCATCGCTTCCAGGCGGTCCAGCGGCGACTTCACGTCGGCAAACAGCAGCGGCAAGGCTTGCGTGGCGTGGCGCACCACGTCCTCGATCATTTCGGCCAGTTGATCCTTGCTGGTGATGTAGCCATACAGACCGCCCATCGACAGCCCGGTCTCGCGGCACAGGTCGCGCAAGCTCATGGCGCGGAAGCCCACGTCATTGGCCAGGCGAAAGGTGGCGACGAAGATGCGTTCAAGATTTTCCAGCGCCGGCTTGCGGCGTTTGACGCCAATACGTTCCGCGTGACGGTCAAGAATATATTCCCAGATATTTTCGCCATTCAAAGGCGTCATCTGCTGAAACTGTTCAAAATTAAAATGGGTCGACAAGTGCATTCCCAAGTAACGGTGTAGAAGCGAGATCCAAGCAATGCCTGGACACGGCATTGCAAGACGGCGGGATGGCTGAAGCCGGGCCGATTATAGCTCAGGAAAACAACTATTTTACTTTTCAAATATGCAATGGGCGCATACGCAACGCCAAATTCCCACAGTTATTGCGCTGCATCATGCAATTCACTGCAATTTACATCCAGCAGTGATACATTCAAAAAACCGAGCGCTCGCTATTTTTGATGCATCAATAGAATGTACAGGGGCGCACGGCTCATCGCAACAGCATCGACATTTCCACTATTAATCGGCTATTGACTAGTCGATCACTAATACATAACGGAGACAAAATGAAGACTCGCTTTTGGCAACTGCTATCCACCCTTCTGATTTCCCTCGCCATCCTGCCCGGCAGCGCCAGCGCCGCCGGCTACACGCAAACGAAATACCCTATCGTGCTGGTGCACGGCCTGTTCGGCTTCGACAAGCTCGGCCCCGTCGAATATTTCTATGGCGTGCCCGCCGCCCTGCGCAGCGGCGGTGCGCAAGTGTATGTGACCACCGTGTCGGCTGCCAACAGCACCGAAGTGCGCGGCGAACAATTGCTGTCGCAGGTGCGGCAAATCCTCGCCGCCACGGGTGCGGCCAAGGTCAACTTGATCGGCCATAGCCACGGCGGCCCCACGGCCCGCTATGTCGCTTCCGTGCGGCCCGACCTGGTGGCCTCCGTCACCAGCGTGGCCGGCGTCAACAAGGGTTCCAAGGTGGCCGATATCCTCAGCGGCGCCATTCCCAACACCAGCGGCGCGCTGGGCAATGCGCTCGCCTCCCTGATCGGCATTTTATCGGGCAACAAGGGGCTGCCGCAAAACGCGGGCGCCTCGCTGGCATCGCTGTCCACGGCCGGTTCGCTGGCCTTCAACAGCCGCCACCCGCAAGGCATCCCGACCACCGCCTGCGGCGAAGGCGCCTACCAGGTGCAAGGCGTATACTACTTTTCGTGGAGCGGGGCGCAACCGTACACGAATGTGCTCGACGTGGGCGACCCTGCCCTGGCGGCCATCAGTCTGGCCTTTGGCGGCGTCAAGAACGATGGCCTGGTCAGCAGCTGCTCCAGCCACCTGGGCAAGGTGATCCGCGACGACTACGCCATGAACCATCTCGATGAAGTCAACCAATTCGTCGGCATCGTCAACCTGTTCGAAACGAACCCCGTCACCGTCTACCGCCAGCAAGCCAACCGCCTGCAAGGCCTGGGACTGTAAGGAGAAGCGCATGCACGCGAAATGGATCATCGGCGCTAGCTTGGCAGCCCTGGCCCTGTACCTGGCGCTGCGCCCGGGCGAACCGCCTACCCCGCCGCCGGAAAAACCGGAACCGGACCTGTTCGCGTTCGTGCGCTCGATGCAAGGCACGCGGCCCGATGGCAACCTGACGGTGGCCGCCGGCGACAAGCTGGTGGTCGACGCGGAACTGGGCCACCTGTTCGACTACTACCTGGCGGGCCTCGGTGAAAAACCGCTGGCCGCCATCCGCAGCCAGATCGAGGCGGAACTGGACCGGCGCCTGGCGCCCGTCCCCGCCCGCGAAGCGAAGCGCCTGCTGGGCGCCTGGCTGGCCTACAAGCAGGCGCTGGCAGGCGCGGAACAAGCCTTGCCGGCGCAAGCCGATGCGGCCCTGGCGGCGCGCGCGCGCCTGCAAGCCATGCGGGCCTTGCGCGGCAATTATTTTACGCCCGAGGAAAGCGCGGGCCTGTTCGCCGCCAGCGACGCGTATGACGACGATGCAGTGGCGCGCATGGCGATACTCGGCGACAGTGCCCTGGACGAAGCGCAGCGCCAGGCGCAACTGACCGCGCTGGATCAAAAAATGTCGCCGGCCCAGCGCGCCGCGCACGATGCGCCGCTGCAGGTGGCGCAGCTGGATACCTCCGTCAAAACCCTGCGGGCACAGGGCGCCGGCGAGAATGAAGTCTACCGCCTGCGCGCCAGCACCTTCACGCCGGCTGCGGCGGCGCGCCTGGCGGAACTGGACCGCGAAGAATCGCAGTGGCAGCAGCGCATCATCGCGTATCAAGCGCTCAAGGCGCAGCAGGCCGGCCTGGCCGGCGGCGCGCCGGATGCAGCAGCCCTGCAGCAGCTGCGCGACGCCAGTTTCACGCCGGACGAACAGCGCCGGCTGGGCGCCTACGAATAGCCATCAGGCCAGTTGCGCCAGCAAAGCCGCCGCCGCCATCACATCCGTGGAGTCGCGCCCCTGCAGGTATCGCGCATGGACAGGGGCCAGCAAGGCATGCGCGGCGGCGCGGCGGCCTTGCGTCTGCATCACGGCCGCCAGGCTGGTGGCGCAGCGCAGCTCCCAGCCCGGCGCCTGCTGCCCCCTGGCCAGCTGTAGCGCCTCTTCCAGCTGCACGCGTACCGCTTCCAGGCCGGCCGCATCGCCTTGCGCCAGCGCCCGCCAGCGGTGATGCGCATCGCGGCGCAGCACTTCCGGCGCGCTCCACGGCGCCTGCCCCGTGCGTGCGCGCCGCAGCGCCTGGCTATCGGCAGCGGCGTCGTGCAAGGTAGCCATCAAATCGATCTGTATCGGCCAGCTGCGCACCGAGGGCCAGGGGAATTGCGTCATCGACTCGCCAGCATCGAGCAGGCGCTGGTAGGCGGAGCCCCAAGCGCTCCAGTACAGCAGGCCATAGCGGGCCGCATGCTCGCACAGCAAACAAGTCCAGGTATGCGCCAGTCCCCGCTGCCCACACCACAGGGCGACGGGGATGGCATTGATGGCCAGCGCCACGCACAGCGTGACGCCATTGTGCTCGAAGCCCATCGTCACCGCCTCGCGCACCAGCGCCAGGGCGTCGTCGGGACGGCCCTGCATCCACAGGCAGCGCGCCAGCGTGCCGCGCAGACAAACCTGGTGATCGGCCAGCAAGGCATTGTTGAAGCCAAGCTGTCCGGCGCCCTCGGGGTGCGCCAGCACCATGCGCGCCAGCGCCGCCGACTGCGCGTACCGCCCGCGCAAATACTCGCCCGCCGAGCGCATGCGCGCAAGCACCAGCCGCATCGTCGTGTCGTCGCGCGCTGCGCACAGGACGGCAAGCTGCGCCACGTAATTGTCGGCGCCCTGGAAATCTGCCATCTTCAGGCTGCAGATCCACATGCCGCAAATCGCCTCGGCGCGGCGGCTGTCATCGTCCGTGCGCATGGCCAGCGCATAGCCGCGCTGGAACGAACCCAGCATGGTGCCGGTGACGCCCTGCGTATGCAGCAGCAGGTGGGCCAGCGAGGCGTGCAGCTGCATCTCGCTATCGGGGTCCTCCACCGCATGCGTGGCCATGCGCTCGAGCGCCCGCTCGACGCGCACGCGGTATTCATCCATCAGCGACAGCTGATAGAACAGGGTCTGCGCGGCCAGGGTCAGGGCCACGCCCAGCGCTACGTCGCCCTCTTCGCCGAAGGCCCAGTCGATGGCGGCGCGCAGGTCATCGACATGGCGGCCGTAGCGCGCGCTCCATTGCGCCGGCGGCATGCTTTCCCAGTCGGCGGCGATGCGTCCCGCCAGGCCCAGGCAATGGCGCGCATGGCGCAGCAGCACGGCGCCGGCGCCCCCGCTCGCCGACAGCAGCGCCGCAGCGTAGGCGCGCGTGGTGTCGAGCAGCCGGTAATACACGTGCTGGCAGCAAAACTCGATGCTGACCAGAGACTTGGCCGCCAGGTCGGCCACCGTATCGAAGACCTCGCATCCCGCCACGGCGCTGGCCGACTCCAGGCGGAAGCGGCTCTTGAACACGCTCAGCGCCTGCAGCACCTGGCGCTCTTGCGCATCGAGCAAGCCGTAACTCCAGTCCAGGGTGGCGCGCAGGGTCTGGTGGCGCAAAGGCATGTTGCGCGCGCCGCGCGTGAGCAGGCGAAAGCGGTCATCGAGCTGGCGGCGCAATTCGTGCAAGCCGAAATGGCCAATGCGCCCGGCCGCCAGCTCCAGCGCCAGCGGGATGCCATCGAGACGCCGGCAGATGTCCACCACCACCGACACGTCGGCGTCGGCCAGCACGAAAGCATCGTCCACGGCCGCGCAGCGTTCGCAAAACAGCTGCACCGCAGTGAAATGCCGGGCCGCCGCCGCATCGGGCACGGCATCGGCCGGCGGCAATTCCAGCGCGGGCAGGTGCAGCAACTGCTCGCTGGTGATGCGCAACGGCTCACGGCTGGTGGCCAGCACATGCAGCAGCGGCGCGCCCTTGAGCAAGGCATCGGCCAGCGTGCCGGCAGCGCCGATCACGTGCTCGCAGTTATCGAGCACGATCAGCATGTGGCGCGGGCGCAGGTAGGCCAGCAGGACCGGCATGGCCTCGCCAGCCGGTACCGCCATTCCCAGCGCCGTGGCCAGCGCCAGCGGCACCAGGCGGCCATCGTCCAGCGGCGACAGGTCGACGAAACACACGCCGTCGGCATAGCGGCGCAGCACGCGCGTGGAGAGAACGACGGCCAGCGTGGTCTTGCCGATGCCGCCCGGACCGGTAACGCACAGCAGGCGCAATTGCAGCAGTTGGTTGGCCATCGTTTGCAACACCTCGGCGCGGCCCAGCATGCGCGTCAGCATGACGGGCAGGTTATGCCGCGGCTCCACGCCAGCCGTACCGGGCGCCGGCCGGCCCGTGTGCGCCAGTGGCGCCAGGAAACCGTAGCCGCGCCCGGGGATGGTGGTGATGTAGCGCTGGCCATCACGGCCATCGCCAAGCGCCTTGCGCAACGCCGCCAGATGCACGCGCAAGGTCGCGTCGTCCACCACGACATGGGGCCAGACGATGGTCACCAGTTCATGCTTGTCAACGATGTCGCCGGCACGCTCCAACAGGGCCAGCAGCAAGTCCATGGCCCTGCTGCCCAGGCGCAGCGCGCGGTCGCCCTCGAACAGCAGGCGTTCTAGCGGCAAAAGGCGAAACGGGCCGAATACATAGGCCGGGACGGGACTGTTTATCATTCTTGCATGGGGGAGAAAGTGTTCAGGCATGCGGCTGGCGGTGGTGATATTTTACTGAGCATCCGCGCCACGCCGCATGGCGCCCTGTTGCGGCGCTGTGACAAGACAGGCCGGCGCACCAGCAGCCAGCAGCGCGGCCACGTCGGCCGCAGGCGCTGGCCGGTGCAGGTAAAAGCCCTGGACCTGGGGGCAACCCAGGCGCCGCAGCTGCGCCAGCTGTTCGCCGTTTTCCACGCCCTCGGCCAGCACCTGCAAGCCCAGGCCGCGCGCCAGCGCTATCGTCGAGGCGACGATTACAGTATCAGTGCCTGCGCTGTCCAGGTCACGGATGAAGCAGCGGTCGATCTTGATGGTGTGAATCGGCAGCAGCCTGACATGGCTGAGCCCTGAATGGCCGGTGCCATAATCGTCGAGGGAAATGGCCAGGCCCAGTGCGCGCAGCCGGCACAGCACCTGCGACGCCTGCGCCATGTCGTCGATGCAGCAGCTTTCCGTCACTTCCAGCTCCAGCAGGCCGGGAGGAATGGCATGCCGCTGCAGGCAGCGCAGCACGAAGTCCGGCAAGTGCGGCTGGCACAGCTGGCGCGCCGAGACATTCACCGCGACAGGCGCCAATGGCAGGCCCGCCGCGCGCCATTGCGCCAGTTGGCGGCAGGCGGCATCGATGCCCCAGTTACCCAGCGCGACGATAGCGTCAGTCTGCTCGGCCAGGCCGATGAAGGCGTTCGGGTAGATCAGGCCGTGGTGCGGATGGTCCCAGCGCAGCAGCGCTTCCAGGCCGACCAGGCGCAGTTGCGCCGTATCGAATTTACCCTGGTAGTGGAAGCAGAATTCGCCATTGACGATGGCGCTGTCCAGGCGCGCCTGCAGCTCTAGGCTGCGCGTCGAAGCCAGGGGCTTGGCACCTTGCCCATCGCGCGCCTGGCGCCGCCGCACCCTCCATATCAGGACGCAGCCCAGCGCCAGCGCCGTCAGCACCACATGCCGTAGTTGCGCGCCGTCCAGCCAGATGCCCAGCGGCAGGCAAGCTGCCAGCGCACAGCCCAGCAGCGCCCGCACCTGCGGGCCATGCCAGAACCTTGCCAGGCGCGCCACTAGGCCAGCAGGCGCGGCACGGCCGGCGCGCTGCGGCGTGGCAAGGTGTGCGTCGGCCCCTGGTGCAGGCGAAATACGCTGACCACCTGCAGCAGGTTCGCCGCCTCGCCTTCCAACGATTGCGATGCCGCCGCCGCTTCTTCCACCAGAGCGGCGTTCTGCTGCGTCACTTCGTCCATCTGCAACACCACCTGGCTGACCTGGCCGATGCCGGTGCTTTGCTCGGCGCTGGCGGCCGTGATGTCAGCCACCATCTGGCTGACCCGACCCACGGCCGCCACCACTTCCTGCATCGTGGCGCCGGCCTGCGCCGCCAGAGCTGCGCCCGCATCCACCTGCTGCGTGGAGGTGGCGATCAGGGCATGGATATCGCGCGCCGCCGCCGCGCTGCGCTGCGCCAGGTTGCGCACTTCCGTCGCCACGACGGCAAAGCCGCGCCCCTGCTCGCCCGCGCGCGCCGCTTCCACAGCCGCGTTCAGAGCCAGGATATTCGTCTGGAAGGCCAGCATGTCGATCACGCCGATGATGTCGGCAATCTGCGCCGACGACGCGCTGATGGCGTCCATGGTATGGATCACCTGCCCCACGGCCTGCCCGCCCGTGCCGGCGATGTTCGCCGCCTCGATGGCCAACACGCTGGCATGGCGCGCATTGTCCGCGTTCTGCTGCACGGTGGAGCTGAGTTCTTCCATCGCAGACGCGGTCTGTTCGAGCGCGCTGGCCTGCTCCTCGGTGCGCGATGACAGGTCGAGATTGCCAGCCGCGATCTGCGACGAAGCAGTAGCGATGGTGTCGGTGCCGCTGCGCACCTGCTGCACGACGTCGAACAAGTTACCGTTCATGATGCACAGCGCGTCGAGCAGCTTGCCCGTTTCATCGCCGCCGTGGCGGCCGAAGGTCGATGTCAGGTCGCCGGCGGCCACGGTTTGCGCCACTGTCAACGCGTGGTGCAGCGGATTGACGATGCTGCGCGTGACCAGCCAGGTGGTGACGAGCGAAAAGAGCACGGCCAGCGCGCTCAGCGCCAGCATCATGTCGCGCGCCGTGGCGTATTCCGCGTCCACCCGGGCGCCCGCCTCCTCCATCAAGTCATGCTGGTGCGTGACGAGCGTTTCCAGCGCCGCCAGGTAGCGCAGCTGCTCGCCGCGCACCGCGCCGAGCAGCAAACTGGTCGCTTCATCGCGCGCGCCCTCTTCCAACAGGGCCAGTACTTTGTCGCGCCCGCCGTTGAAGGCGGCGCGCGCCTGCGTCACGGCCACCATCAGCTTGCGGCCCTGCGGCGACAGCACCACCTTTTCCAGCTGCGCCAGTCCCTTTTCCTTGGCGTCGCCCGCCCTGGCGATGGTGGCGCGTTCCTGCGCCAGCTGCTGCGGCTCGCTCATCAGCAGCAAGTTGCGCGAGGAGCGCGCGATAATGTTGACATTCTTGATAATGTCGTTGGCCAGCACGGTTTTGGGATATTTGTCATCGATCACGTCGCGCATGCGCAGTTCCAGGCTCGACAGGCGCAGCATGCCCAGCCCGGCAGTCGCCAGCAGCAGCAAGGTCAACAATGCAAAGGCGCAGCGCAGGCGCGTGCCGATTTTCATATTTGCCATCTATTCGCATCCTTCAATGTGGTGCATCGGTCATTGCGCCGGACTCGCATGCAAGGCTGACGGCAATGGCTGCCGCCTGCCACGAATGGCTGGACGCAACAGGCGAAGGGGTCAGCCGGGATGTGGCCGAGGCGGGAACAAGGGTGGTACGGCAGGCAGTTTGAGTTATCTCACAAGCAATGTCGCGTTAAGTTTTGAAAAGATTTGCTTAGATGGCAAAACAGCTATTTTCATAATGCTGTTTTTTTAGTAAGTAGTAGCCGCAGTGCAGACCGTAATGCGCGCCTGCGCGCGCATGTAAAAACGGCCGCACAAGGCGGCCGTCCGATAGCGCATGCTGGCGCCGTCTATCCGTCAGAACCCGTCAGAACACTTCCCACTCATCGTCACGCGGCGCGCTCTGGCGCTGGGACGGCACGGCGCGCAAGGCCGGGCGGCCCGAGTTGGGACCTGATGCAGGACGCGGTGCCGGACGCTTCAGCGCGCTGCTGGCCACCACGGCGCGCGGCGCGGCCGCTTTGGCATGCGCGGCCGGTGCCAGTGCGCCATCGAGTTTGAAGACGCTGACCACCTCAGCCAGCTGGCCCGATTGCTCCTGCAGCGATTCGGCCGCAGCCGCCGCCTCTTCCACCAGGGCCGCGTTTTGCTGCGTCACCTGGTCCATCTGGCTGATGGCCTGGTTGATCTGGTCGATGCCCGAACTTTGCTCCTGCGTCGCCAGGCTGATTTCCGCCATGATGTCCGTCACGCGCTGCACGCTGGCGACGATTTCGGCCATCGTGTTGCCCGCCTCGGCCACCAGCTTGCTGCCCGCGTCGACCGCCACCACGGAGTCGCCGATGAGGGTCTTGATTTCCTTGGCCGCCGCCGCCGAGCGTTGTGCCAGGTTGCGCACCTCGGTGGCCACCACGGCAAAGCCGCGCCCCTGCTCACCCGCGCGCGCCGCTTCCACGGCCGCATTCAGGGCCAGGATATTCGTCTGAAAAGCGATGCCGTCAATGACGGAAATGATATCGACGATCTTGCGCGAGGAATCGTTGATGGCGTCCATGGTCTCGACCACCTTGCCCACCACGGCCCCGCCCTTGACGGCCACGCCAGAGGCGCTCAGCGCCAGCTGGTTGGCCTGCTGGGCGTTGTCGGCATTTTGCCGCACGGTGGACGTCAGTTCTTCCATCGACGACGCCGTCTCTTCCAGCGAACTGGCCTGCTCTTCGGTGCGCGAGGACAGGTCCAGGTTGCCGCTGGCAATTTGCGACGACGCCGTGGCGATGGTCTCCGTACCGCTGCGCACTTGGCCGACGATATTGACCAGGCCGGAATTCATGTCTTTGAGCGCCTGCAGCAGCTGCCCCGTTTCTTCCGTCGTGTGCACCTCGATCTGGCTCGTCAGGTCGCCCGAAGCCACCGTTTGGGCCACTTTCACGGCCAAATTGATCGGCTGCGTGATGGCGCGCGTGATGTAAGCGGCGCAGCCGATGCCCAGCGCGGAGGTCAGCAAGCCGAGGATGACCATCAGGCTTTCCGAGCGGATCACGGCCGCGCCGACGCCCTTGACGCTCGCGTCGGCCACGCCGTTATTGAGCTTGATGATCTCGTTGAGCGTGCCTTCGGCCTTGCCGAACAGCCCGCGCGAATCCTGGTACTGCCTGTAGAACGCCACGAACAGTTCTTTTTGCCGCGGCTCGTCGCGGTTGTCGGCCAACTGGCGCAGGATGGCGCGCACCTTGTCATCATCCCCCTTCCAGGCGGCCCATTCCACCTGGAAGCGCTTCCACAGCACGGCTTCCTCCGGCGTTTGCGGCAGCGGTTCGTACAGCTTGCGGCCAGCCTCGATATTGTTCCAAGCCTTGGTGCGCAGCTGCAGCGCTTCCGCGAACTTGTCTTGCGCCTGGTAATTGTTTTCATAGATAGCGGCCGTCAGGGTGGCGGCGACGACGGCCGTCTGGCCTTCGCTGACCATCATCAAACCCTGGATAGACGGCAGGCGCACCACGCCGATTTCATTCACGGCGCGGCCCACGGTGGCGATGCCCGTGTAACCGCAGATGCCCACCACCAGCAAGGCCGCCATCATCACGGCGACGAGGGTTGCCAACTTCCATTTGATCAGTAAATTCTTAAACATGGCTAGGTCCTTTATAAAGTCACGACGACTGCTGGCGAGGTTCGGGCTGGCATGTTCGAGTAAAACAGCTGACATTTGTATAAAGGTGGCGGGGATGGGGCGTACGCTTCGTTACAATTGGCGAGAATTCCTAAATGGAAGCATAGTGGAAAAATGCCGCGCTGGCTGATATATACTTGATACAAAACAATATTTATTTCTTTACTGTGGCGCGTATTGCACAACGATCAGAAAAAATGCCCTGGCGCCACGCTTTGGTGCAATAAATCGCCGTGCGCCCCGACTGGCTGCATAGTTAATAGTCGTATAAGATGGTCAACACGCACACCACAGGAACAGCATGGCTTATCCTATCGAACACAAACTGGTGATCGGGGTCGCTTCCAGCGCCCTGTTCGACCTGGCCGAATCGCACCAGATCTACCTCGACAACGGCCCCGAGGAATACCGCAAGTACCAGGAAACGCATATCGACACGGTCTTGCCGCGCGGCGTGGCCTTCCCCTTCATCCGACGTTTCCTGAACATCAACAAGCACTATCCGCGCCAGTCGCCCGTGGAAGTAGTGCTGTTTTCGCGCAATTCGCCGGAAACGGGCTTACGCGTGATGCATAGCATCGCCCATTACGGCCTGGATATTTCGCGCGCCGCCTTCATGACGGGCAAATCGCCCTACCCCTACCTGCCCGCCTTCAATGCCTCGCTCTTCCTCAGCGCGAATGAGCATGACGTGCGCAGCGCCCTTGCCTGCGACTATCCGGCCGGCCTGGTGCTGCCGTCGCGCACGGAAGACGACGAGAACGACGAAGAACTGCGCGTGGCCTTCGATTTCGACGGCGTGATCGCCGACGACGAAGCGGAAACCGTATTCAAGCGCAACAATGACGTCGATGAATTCCATGCGCATGAAACCCTGAACGTGGGCACGCCGCACCGCCCCGGCCCGCTGGCCGACCTGTTCCAGAAGCTGGCCACCATGCAGCGCCTGGAAGAAAAGGCGCAGCGGCGCGACCCCGGCTACAAGAAGATCCTGCGCATCGCCATCATCACGGCACGCAACGCGCCCTCGCACGAAAGAGTCGTGACGACCCTGAAAAGCTGGGGTGTGGCGGCCGACGAGACGTTTTTCCTGGGCGGCATGGACAAATCGCGCGTGCTGGCCGTGTTCAAGCCGCATATCTTCTTTGACGACCAGTTGAGCCACCTGAAATCGGCGGGCGGCACCATCCCCATGGTGCATGTCCCCTTCGGCATAGCGAATGCGCGCGCTGGCGATGGTCTATAATCTCGCCTGTCAGCGCCGTCACTGGCGGCGCTGCGCGCACCACAGCTGTCCCACTCAACTGCCTCTGCCACTAGTGTCATCGCCTGCATGTCCTTAGACTTAAAAAAAGCCCTCCCCAAGCCCGGTAACCGCTACGCGCTGCCCGCCCTGTATGGTTCATCCGACGCCTATGCCCTGGCGCTGGCCGCTTTGGCCTTGAAAGCGCGGGGCCAGATGCTGGCCGTGGTGGTGGCGCAGGCCAGCGACGGCCAGCGCCTGCTCGATGAAATCCCATGGTTTGGCGGCAAGGAACTGCGCTGCCATCTGCTGCCGGATTGGGAAACCCTGCCCTACGACGCCTTCTCGCCGCACCAGGACCTGGTCTCCGAGCGCCTGGCCACCTTGCACGAAATCCAGACGCGCCAGTGCGACGTACTGATCGTGCCGGCCACCACGGCGCTGGTGCGCCTGGCGCCGCCGTCCTTTTTGGCCGCCTATACCTTCTTCTTCAAGAAGGGCGAAAAGCTCGACGAGGCGCGGCTGAAATCGCAGCTGACCCTGGCCGGCTACAGCCATGTCTCGCAAGTGATGTCGCCGGGCGAATACTCGGTGCGCGGCGGCCTGCTCGACCTGTTCCCCATGGGTTCGGCCCTGCCCTACCGCCTGGACCTGTTCGGCGACACCATCGAGACCATCCGCACGTTTGACGCCGATACCCAGCGCTCGCTGTACCCCGTGCACGAAGTGCGCTTGCTGCCGGGGCGCGAATTTCCCATGGACGAAGTGGCGCGCACCACTTTCCGCAACCGCTGGCGCGAACAGTTCGAGGGCGACCCTTCGCGCTCGGTCGTCTACAAGGACATCAGCAGCGGCATCGCCTCGGCCGGCATCGAATACTACCTGCCCCTGTTCTTCGAACAGACGGCCACCCTGTTCGACTACCTGCCGGAAGACGCCTCGCTGGCCCTGGTGGGCGAGATCGACGCGGCCATTGGCCGCTTCTGGACCGATACCCAGTCGCGCTACCGTTTTTTGAAGGCGGACCGCGAGCGGCCGATTTTGCCGCCCGAATCGCTGTTCCTGTCCGACGAGCAGTTCTTCGGCCTGGCCAAGCCGTATCCGCGCCTGGCCATCACGAAATCGAACGATGCGCTGGCGTCCGAACTGTCGGCGCCCGTGCCGAACATCGCCGTCAACCGCCGCGCCGACGATCCGCTGGCCAACCTGCGCAGCTACCTGCTGCAATCAGGCCGCCGCGTGATGATCTGCGCCGAATCGAACGGCCGCCGCGAAACCTTGCAGCAGTACTTCACCGAATACGATTTGCACCTGACACCGGTGGAAGGCTGCGACGGCTTCCTGCAGTCCGACGCCAAGCTGATGCTGGGCGTGGCGCCGCTGCACGCGGGTTTCGAGCTGTTCACGCCGGACGGCAACCTGGCCTTCATCACGGAAACCGAGCTGTATGCCGGTTCCGGCCGCCGCGTCGGCACCAAGAAACAGGAAGGCGTGACACAGGTCGAATCGATGGTGCGCGACCTGTCGGAGCTGAAAATCGGCGACCCCGTGGTACACATCAACCACGGCATCGGGCGCTACATGGGCCTGACCAGCATGGACCTGGGCGAAGGCGAGACGGAATTTTTGCACCTGGAGTACGCCAAGGACACCAAGTTGTACGTGCCCGTGTCGCAGCTGCACGTCATTTCCCGCTATTCGGGCGCCTCGCCGGAAGACGCGCCGCTGCATTCGCTCGGCTCGGGCCAGTGGGAAAAAGCGAAAAAGCGCGCAGCCGAACAAGTGCGCGACACGGCCGCCGAACTGCTCAACCTGTACGCCCGCCGCGCGCTGCGCCAGGGCCACTCCTTCGAATTCTCCGCGCACGATTACCAGCGCTTCGCCGACAGCTTCGGCTTCGATGAGACGCCGGACCAGGCCGAGGCCATCCACAACGTCATCAAGGATATGACCTCGGGCAAACCGATGGACCGCCTGGTCTGCGGCGACGTCGGCTTCGGCAAGACGGAAGTGGCGCTGCGCGCCGCCTTCATCGCCGTCATGGGCGGCAAGCAGGTGGCCATCCTGGCACCCACCACCCTGCTGGCGGAGCAGCATGCGCAAACCTTTGCCGACCGCTTCGCCGACTGGCCCGTGCGCATCGCCGAACTGTCGCGTTTCCGCACTGGCAAGGAAATCACGCAGGCTTTCAAGGGCATGGCCGACGGCACCATCGACATCGTCATCGGCACGCACAAGCTGCTGTCCGATGACGTGAAGTTTACCCGTTTGGGCCTGGTCATCATCGACGAGGAACACAGGTTCGGCGTGCGCCAGAAGGAAGCGCTGAAAGCCTTGCGCGCGGAAGTGGACGTGCTGACCCTGACGGCCACGCCGATCCCGCGTACCCTGGGCATGGCGCTGGAAGGCTTGCGCGACTTTTCCATCATCGCCACGGCGCCGCAAAAGCGCCTGGCCATCAAGACGTTCGTGCGCAGCGAGGGCGAAGCCATCATCCGCGAAGCATGTCTGCGCGAACTGAAACGCGGTGGCCAGATCTATTTCCTGCACAATGAGGTGGAAACCATCCAGAACCGCCTGGCCATGCTGACGGAACTGCTGCCCGAGGCGCGCATCGCCGTGGCGCATGGCCAGATGCACGAGCGCGACCTGGAAAAAGTCATGCGCGACTTCGTCGCCCAGCGTTTCAATATTTTGCTGTGCACGACGATCATTGAAACGGGCATCGACGTGCCAACGGCGAACACCATCATCATGCACCGCGCCGACAAGTTCGGCCTGGCGCAGTTGCACCAGTTGCGCGGCCGGGTCGGACGCTCGCATCACCAGGCGTACGCCTACCTGCTGGTGCACGATGTGCAGGGCCTCACAAAACTGGCGCAGCGCCGGCTGGACGCCATCCAGCAGATGGAAGAACTGGGCAGCGGCTTTTACCTGGCCATGCACGACCTGGAAATCCGTGGCGCCGGCGAGGTGCTGGGCGAGAGCCAGTCGGGCGAGATGACGGAAATCGGCTTCCAGCTGTATTCGGACATGCTCAATGAAGCCGTGCGTTCGCTGAAGGCCGGCAAGGAACCGGACCTGGCCGCGCCGCTGGCCTCGACGACGGAAATCAACCTGCACGTGCCGGCCCTGCTGCCGGCCGATTTCTGCGGCGACGTGCACGAGCGCCTGTCGATTTACAAGCGCCTGGCCAACTGCGCCACGCAAGAAAAAATCGACGATATTCAGGAAGAGCTGATCGACCGCTTCGGCAAGCTGCCAGACCCGGCGAAAGCACTGATCGAGACGCACCGCCTGCGTATCGCGGCGAAAACCGTGGGTATCGTCAAGATCGACGTGCATGGCGAGGCGGCCACCCTGCAATTCATGGCCAAGCCGCCCATCGACCCGATGCGCATCATCGACTTGATCCAGAAGAACCGCCATATCAAGCTGCATGGCCAGGACAAACTGAAAATCACGGCCGCCATGCCCGACCTGGCCGCGCGCGTGACGCAGATCAAGACCACCATCAAGCAATTGACGGTGTAGACTTTTAGATAACTTTACGCGGGACTGCCCCCATGACCAATACCAAGACCATCACCATGAATCTGATCCTGCAGGGCCTGGACGGCGACATGGCCAGGCTCGAGCGCATCGCCGCGCTGGCCGCGCCGACGTCCATCACGCGCCTCGGCCCGAATGCCGTGCGCTGCGAACAGATCGCCTACTCACCCGCGCTGCGCCCCACCATCGAAGTGGCGGCCCAGGCGGCGCAGCTGGACGCCACCTACATGATGGGCCAGCGCGAACTCGCCGAATTCAAGCTGGTGGCGATGGACATGGATTCGACCCTGATCACCATCGAGTGCATCGATGAAATCGCCGACATGCAGGGTTTGAAACCGCAAGTGGCGGCCATCACGGAAGCGGCCATGCGCGGCGAACTCGATTTCGCGGCCAGCCTGAAGCAGCGCGTGGCCCTGCTCGAAGGCCTCGATGCGTCGGCCCTGCAGCGCGTCTACGACGAGCGCCTGAAGCTGTCGCCTGGCGCGGAAACCATGCTGGCGGCGGTGCAGAAGGCCGGCCTGAAGACCCTGCTGGTCTCGGGCGGTTTTACCTTCTTTACTGAACGCCTGAAACAGCGCCTGGACCTCGATTACACGCATGCGAACGAGCTGGAAATCATCGACGGCAAGCTGACGGGCAAAGTGTTAGGGGGCATCGTCGATGCCGAGGAAAAGCAGCGCACGGTGGAGCGCGTGTGCGCAGACCTGGGCATTTCTCCATCGCAGGCCATCGTCATGGGCGATGGCGCCAACGACTTGAAAATGATGGGCATCGCCGGCCTGTCCGTGGCCTTCCGCGCCAAACCCGTGGTGCGCGCGCAAGCCGACGTGGCGCTGAACTTCGTGGGACTCGATGGTTTGCTGAACGTATTGACCTGAGTTCGCACTAAGTTCGCGGTACCGGAGGAGAGAGCGGGCGGTGCGCGCAGGGTTGTCTATTTTTGCTATATTGCAAACTTGTGATCATCCAGTCAACCCATCGTGAAAGAACAGCGCATGCCGCCACCGCTGCCAGAAGAGATACAACGCCACCTGGATTTGTTTGTCGCCGCCGCGCAAACGGCCTTAGCTGGGGACCTTGCCGCCGCCGTGCTGTTTGGCTCGGCCGCCGATGGCCAGTTGCGCGCCACCTCCGACGTCAACCTGCTGTTGCTGCTCAAGCGCTTTAGGCCGCAGGCGGCCGATGCGCTGCGCGGGCCTTTGCGCCTGGCGCACGCCGCCATCGATTTGCAGGTGATGTTCCTGCTCGACAGCGAATTGACGCAGGCCGCCGACGCCTTCGCTGTCAAGTTCGCCGATATCATTGCGCGCCATCGAGTGCTGCTGGGCAATGATCCTTTCGCCAGCCTGCACACCAGCCGCGACGCCGTGCTGCGACGCCTGCGGCAAGTGCTGCTGAACCAGCAGGTGCGCATGCGAGAACGGTATATGCTATTGAGCCTGAACGAAGAACAGCTGGCCGGCGCCATCGCCGACGCAGCCGGTCCGCTGCGTTCGGCCGCCGCCTCGCTGGCGCAGCTGGAAGGCCGGGTGCCACTATCGGGAAAACAGGCGCTCGAAGCATTTGTCGACCAGTTGGGCGACGCTGCCCTGCACGCGGCCTTGCAAGCCATGTCGACGGCGCGCGAAACGGCGCGTCTGGCGCCGGGGCAGGCCCTGCCCGCCTTTACGGGCCTGATGGCCATTACCGAGCGCTTGCGCGAACACGCGGAGCATATGCGGTGAACGGCGCGAATCCGTTTGACTGGAGCGGGCCCTGGTTCCTGCTCGCCTATCTGATCTTCGGCATGCTCGTGTACTACTTCGCACGCGAGCTGCTGATACGCCAGGAGCTGCGCAATCCACACGCCCAGCTGTCGCTGGCCGACGACCCCTACCGCATCGCCTTCTTGCGCGGCGGCGCCCTCGAAGCGGTGAAAATCGCCACCATCGTGCTGGTCGACCGTGGCTTGCTGCGCGCCGATGGCCCGTTGCTGGAAACGGTCAGCGCCGACAGCCTGCGCTTCGCCAGCCATGACATCGAACGCGACGTGCTGCGGTTGTACCTGGGCCACCAGGGCCATAGCAAGGAACTGGCCGAGCAGGCAGAGATGCTGCCATCGTGCCGCGCCTACCAAGACACCTTGACGCAGCAGGAATTGCTGGTCGGCCCGCCGCTGCTGCGCCGGCGCGAGCGCATCACCCGGGTGGCACATTACCTGCTGCTGACGGTAGCTGCAGGCAAAGCCGTCATCGCCATCAGCCGCCAGCACTACAAGCTGCTGTTCCTGGCGCTGCTGCTGATGATATTTCTGCTCATGCTGCGCGGCTTGCGCACCCAGGCGACCAGTTGGAGCGCGCAGCGGCTGCTGACGGACTTGCGCATGTTGTTTGGCCGCCTGAACATGCGCGCATCGCGCCTGCAGGCAGGCAGCCGCAGCGCCGACATGGCACTGCTGGCCGCCATCTTCGGCATCGGCGCCCTGCCCCCGTCGGTGTACGCGTATGTCGCCGAGCTGTACCCGGCATCCCGGCAAAACACGAGCAGCGACTCCTCGTCCGGCAGCACGGGCGACTCGGGCGACTCCTCATCGGGCGGCGACGGCGGCGGTTCATCCGGCGGCTGTGGCGGTTGCGGCGGTGGCGGCGGCTGTGGCAGCTAGCACGGGGGCCACGCGCGACCGCGTCGGCCTGGGATGGCGCGGCGAACTGGCCGGCGGCATTCTGTCCAACCTGGCGCAGATCGACGTGTTGGAAGTGATCGCCGACGATTATTACCATGCTGCGCGCGCCGGCATCGCCGCCCTGTGCAGCCTGGCGCGCCAGGTACCCGTCAGCCTGCACGGCGTGGGCATGGGGCTGGCCTCGACGATTCCCGCCGATCCCCGTCGCCTGCATGCGATGGCGCGCCTGATGAAGACGGTGCAGGCGGAGTCGTGGTCCGAGCACCTGAGTTTCGTGCGCGCCGGCGGCGTCGAAATCGGCCACCTGGCGGCACCGCCGCGCACGCCGCACAGCGCCGCCGGCGCGGTGGCCAATATCGCGCTGGCCACCCGCATCGTCGGCAGTGCGCCGCTGATGGAAAACATCGCCACCCTGATCGACCCGCCGGCCAGCACCTTGGACGAAGCCGAGTGGCTGGCGCAGATTATCCACGGTGCGCAAGTGCCGCTGTTGCTGGACTTGCACAACCTGTATGCGAATGCCGTCAATTTTGGCCACGACCCGGAGCAACTTCTGCTGCGCCTGCCCCTGGCCAGGGTCGGTGCCGTGCATCTGAGCGGCGGCCACTGGATCGAGGCGCCGGGCGGCGCCGGCAAGCGCTTGTTGGACGACCACTTGCACGACGTGCCGCCCGCCGTTTTCACCCTATTAACCGTGCTGGCGCGCCATGCACCGCAACCCTTGACGGTGATCGTCGAACGCGATGGCAATTACCCGTCGTTCGAGCATGTGCTGGGCCAGCTGGAGCTGGCGCGCGCGGCCTTGCGCGCGGGACGGTGCGCATGAGTTCCGCCGCACTGGAAACCTATTTGGCACGACTGTACACGGACGACGTCCTGCGTGATGCCTTCCTGCTGGAACCGCGTGCGCAAGCCTTGCTGCATGGCTTGTCGCCGCAGGAAGCCGAGGCGATGGCGGCGATGGAGCGCATCGGCCTGCAGATGGCGGCGGCCAGCTATCGCGCCAAGCGCGCCGGGCGCGCCGAACACGCTGCACGCGCCACGCCGCTGCAACGCTGGTGGCGTTGGTGGCACCGGCTGCTGCAAGTCTGGCGCTGAGCGCCCGCTACAGCTGCCACAGCCGCAGCGGCAGCAAGCCCCACCAGGCCAGCACCAGCAGCAGTTGCAACGCCGCCAGCAAGGCGACCCAATCCCATTTCGCCCACGAGCCCGCCTCGGCCGCCGTGCCGCGGCTACGCCAGCAGCGGGCCAGGCCGAATGCCGTCGCCAATGGCAGCGCACCCGTCGCCAGTGCCAGCAGCACGCTGGCGATGGTGACGTCGCCCAGGCAAAGGTAAGACTGGAAATAGAAAAACGGCAGGGGCAGGAGTAGCGCCAGCAGCGACAGCAGGGGCGCGAACAGATGGTCGCCCCGCCCCAGGCTGCGCAGCGCGGCGCGCCAGACGCCCACCAGCAGCACATACAGCAAGCCGGCCACACCCAGCGCCAGGCTGCCCCATAGCACCAGCATGCGCAGCATCGATGCGCGCTCATAGCTGCGCAAGCCATCGCTGAGCACATGCTTGCCATCCTCTTGCATCAGCACATGCGACGGTGTGCTGCGGTCGCTGGCGCGGAACAGCAAGCCGCCCACCGGTTCCAGTTCCTTGGGCTCGCCCTGGAACGGGATCAGGAATAGCGATTCGCCATCCCATTTCAGGCGCGTAAAGCCGAAAACGGCATCGACCCAGGCCATGCTGGCCATGGGGCTGGGCGACGGCACATACACGCCCTGCCAGTTTTCCACCGTGGGCGCGGGCGTGCCCTGCGGGGCCGGCGCGCGCAGCGGCAGTTCAAGGTCGCGCAGCAGCAGGCGGTTGAAGCGTTCATAGTCGGCCTGTTCCGCATCCGTATTGAAGGCCACGAAGAAGGCGCTGTCCTGCTCCGGATAGATGCACAGCATGGCGCGAAAACCCACGGCCGTGCCGGGGTGGCAGGCACCCACAACATTGTGGCGGTCGCGCACGGCAAGTGCCAAGCCGTGGCCCGTTGCCAGGCCCGCCTGCGCCGCATCCGTGCCAGCCGGTTCAGACAAGGCGCCCATCAGCGCCAGGTCGATGAAGCGCTTGCCCTGCAGCTTGCCATCGCCCATCAGGAATTGCGCCAGCTTGCCCATGTCGGCCGCCGTGGTGGTAAATTGCGCGGCCGGACGCAGATACTGGGGCACGGCCGGCTGCGCCACGCCATGCTCGAAGTGGCCCATGGCCAGGCGCGGATCAAGCTGCGCACCCACCTGAGTGACGAAAGCGAACGTGCTGCCCACCATGCCCAGCGGCTGCAGCAGCTGCGCATCGAGATAACGTTCGTACGGCTGGCCCGTGACCTTTTCGATCACCATGCCCAGCAAGCCATAGCCCATGTTCGAGTACGCATAACGGCTACCGGGCCGGGCGCGCACGCGCAGCAAATTGCGCCCGCCGTCAAAAGCCTCGGCCAGCGGCGTGTCCGGCGCCGGGTTCAGGCTGAACGCCTGCCAGAAGCGCACATTATCCAGGCCGGACGTGTGCGCCAGCAGGTGGCGGATGCGCACGGGATCGCTGGCCTGCCACGGGTTTTTCAGCGCCAGTTCCGGCAGCACCTGCTGCAATGGCGTGTCGAGCGTGAGCCGGTCTTCGCTGACCAGGCGCAAGACGCCCAGCGCCAGCGCTACCTTGCCCACGGAACCCACCTGCATGCGCGTGTCCGCCTGCATGGGTATTTTCTTGGCGGCATCGCGCAGGCCGGATGCGCCGACTTTGACTGTTCCATCGGGCAAGACTTCGCTCCAGACGGCGCCAGCCAGGCCCTCTTCCTTCAAGCCGGCGGCAAACTCCGCGTCCAGGGGGGCGCTAGCGGCATGGGCCACCGTGGCGCACAGCAGCAAGGTCGGCACCGCGCGCCGCAGCCAGAATCTGGCGCGCGCGGCCAAGGTGGGATGTGGATCTGCTTTCAACAATGTATTCCGCCTTTTCCATGGACTGCGCTCCCACGCCGCTTTGCTTGTTACAATTAAAAAATTGAACAATGACGGGAGCCTGCATGTCACAAGATATTATTCTCGATAGCCAACTTCAACAGACCAAAAAACTGGCCTGGTGGTTGTACCTGATACATGGCGCCAGCTTTGTGTTTTCGCTGGGCGCCTTTTCCTTCATTCCGCTCATCATCAATTATGTGAAGCGGGACGAAGCGGCCGGGACCTTCGTGTACAGCCATCACAGCTGGATGATCCGTTCCTTCTGGTGGTATATGGCCTGGATCGTCGTCGGCGCCATCCTGTGGATCACGCTGATCGGCATTCCGCTGGCGTTCCTCGTGTGGGGCCTGGCCTGGCTGTGGAAAGCCTACCGCTTGCTGCGCGGCTTCCTCGACCTGAACAACAACCAGCCCGTGCCCATGTAATTCCTTGTGGGCAAGCCCACGTGCTTGCCCACTGCCGCTACATCGCCGCGAACGCCCGTTCGATATCGGCGATCAAATCCTGCGGATCTTCCAGCCCCACATTCAGGCGCACCAGCTGGCCCGGCAACTGCCAACCCTTGCGCATGGCGGCGATGCGGTACGGCATCACCAGGCTGTTCGCGCCGCCCCAGCTGTAGCCAATCTTAAACAACTGCAAGGCATCGATAAAACGATCCGTCTGCTGCTCCGTGTAGCGGGCATCGAAGAGCACGGAAAACAGGCCGCCCGCGCCCGTGAAATCGCGCTGCCAGATAGCGTGGCCCGGGCAATCGGCGAAAGCCGGATGCAGCACCGTGGCGATCTCGGTCCTAGCCTTGAGCCAGCTGGCCACCGCGCGCGCGCCCGCATCGTGAGCGTCGAAGCGCAGCTTCATGGTGGGCAAGCCGCGCAGCACCAGATAGGCATCGTCCGCCCCCACGCCCATACCCAGACGCATGTGCGCCTGCGCCAGGCGGTCGTGCAGCGCCCGCTCGCGCGTGATGAGTGCGCCCATCAGCACGTCCGAGCCGCCCGACTGGTATTTCGTCAGTGCCTGCATGATGATGTCCACGCCCAGGTCAAAGCCGCGCAGGGCCAGGCCGGCCGACCAGGTGTTGTCCATAGCCACCAGCACGCCGCGCGCATGGGCGGCCGCGCAGATGGCGGGCAAGTCAGGCACTTCCATCGTCACGGAACCCGGCGCTTCCGTCCAGATAAGCTTGGTATTCTCCTGGATCAAGCCTGCGATGCCGGCGCCGATGAGCGGGTCGTAATAGCGTGCCGTGATGCCGAAATCCTGCGCCAGCCAGCGTCCCAGTTCGCGGTTTGGGTTGTAGATATTTTCCGGCAGCAAGACATCATCGCCCGTCTTCAGCAGGGCAAAGTCCGCCATGGCGATGGCCGCCAGGCCCGACGGCGCCAGCAGACAGTATTTGCCCCCTTCGATCTCGGCCAGCCGCGCTTCCAGCGTGAACGTGGTGGGCGTGCCGTGCAAGCCGTAGGTGTAGGCGTTTTTCTCTTTCCAGTCGCCCGAGCGCATGGCCGCCACGTCCTTGAACAGCACGGTCGATGCGTGATGGATGGCGTTGGGAAACGCGGCAAAGCCTTGCGGCGCCTGGTAATCGCTGTGGATCAGCGCGGTTTGCGGAGATTTGATTGTGGTCATGGCGGCGTCGGCAAAGTACGTGGGCAGGTAAAAAGCGGATCGCGCAGTGCGGTTCCATCTTAATTGTAAGGGCTTTACTCAAAAAACGCCGTACAACTGACGCCAGGCGCATTCTGAATGAAAGAATAAATCCGATAATGGCTTAACATTTATCATGTATTATTGACATGCTTTATTTTTAATCTTTTAATTTTATACATTCCATTCTAAGGAGGTATTCCATGTTGAAAAATGCAGTGCTCGCTTGCGCCCTGGCTGCGGCCACGACGACGGCGCTGGCCGCACCGGCCAAACCTAACCTTGTCAATTTTTCCTATACCGGTTTTTATGATGACTTGAACGGCGGCGCATGGAACCCCGACTTGCGGCTGGAAGGGAGCTTCAATTTCAACAATACCAATGGCGACAATATCATCACGAAAAACGAAGCCTACAACCTGGTGTTCAATGGGCGGAACTACTATCATGACTGCAACAATGGCAATATCTACATGCGCTGCGGCGTAAATGTACTGGAATATTCGGCTGAAGGCGGCTTGAAGATTTCAGCATATTTCACCGGCAGCTATCCCGACGAAACCTATTTTGGCACGCTCAAGACGGGCGACTCTTTCGCATACACCTATTACCATCCTTTCGATCCCAGCTCAAACAGCATCCGCGTACGCTGGTCACCCGACACCAAGCTGACGATCAGTCCCGTACTGGTCCCCGTACCCGAACCTGAAACCTACGCCATGCTTTTGCTGGGCCTGGCCGGTATCGGCTGGATGCAGCGCCGGCACCGCGTCATTTAAAGCACGATTGAGTAGGGGACGGAGTTACCCCCGTCGCCCTCTCACACCACCGTACGTGCGGTTCCACATACGGCGGTTCATTTCACAAGCTGGAAGCGCTGCTGGGTGTCCAGCAGCCAAACTAACACGCCACGGTCATGCTGGACGCGCAACACAGGCGCGTACTGTGGGTTGGCGAGGGGAATAGCCGGGCAGCGATCCGGCCCTTCTTCGAAGCACTGGGAGCGGAGGGCTGCAGCCGGATCGAAGCAGTGGCAATGGATATGAACACGGCCATGGATCTCGAGGTACGCCAGCACTGCCGTAACGCCGAAGTCGTCTACGACTTGTTCCATGTCGTGGCACGCTTCGGATGTGAGGTCGTTGACAGGGTCAGGGTGGATCAGGCCAATGCGTTACGCGCCGATCCCAAAGCCCGTCAGGTGATCAAGCGCAGCCGCTGGCTGCTGCTGCGCAATCGTGACAACTTGGACAACGAACGCGCCGTCGAACTGGACGAACTGCTCGCTGCGAACACCCCCTTGGCCACAGTCTACCTACTGAAGACCGAACTCAAGGAACTCTGGTATGCGTCGTCCGTTCGAGAAGGCGCGCGCCGTTGGAAGCGCTGGCTAAGGCTGGCACTTGATAGCCAGATTACGCCGGTCATCCAGTTCGCCAAACGACTACGCAAATACCTGCGTGGCATTTTGGCTTCGGCAATCTATCCGATGAATTCGTCCATCCTGGAGGACATCAACAACCGCATTAACGTCATCAAACGGATGGCCTACGGCTTCCGGGACTCAGCCTATTTCTTCCTCAAAATCAATAATGCGTTCCCCGGTAAACCGCGATGTACCAAAAAAGAGGGACCGCCAACTGGCGATCCCTCCTATTCAGAACGGTATCAACGCGGCCTGTCAGACCATGACAGCGTTACTCTGCCGCACCCCACAAGTCGTGCGCGTCGGCCGACGTGATGGTCACGTCGAAGAACTGGCCCACGGCCAGCTTGCGGTGCGGCTCAAACGGCGGCTTCACGTACACGACGCCGTCGATTTCCGGCGCATCCGCGGACGAGCGGCCGACGCCGCCGGAGCGGGTGACTTCATCGATCAGCACGCGCACCGTCTTGCCGATCTTGGCTTGCAAGCGTTTTTTCGAGATTTCTTCCTGCAACAACATCACGCGGCCGCGGCGCTCTTCGCGCAACTCTTCCGGCACGGGATTGGCGATTTCGTTGGCGGTCGCGCCTTCGACGGGCGAATAGGCAAAGCAGCCCAGGCGGTCGATCTGCGCTTCCTTGAGGAAATCAAGCAGGTACTCAAACTCCGCTTCCGTTTCGCCAGGGAAACCGGCGATAAAGGTCGAGCGGATGGTCAGATCCGGGTTGATGGCGCGCCAGGCCTGAATGCGGTCCAGGTTTTTCTCGCCGCTGGCCGGGCGCTTCATG
Organism: Janthinobacterium algoris; assembly: GCF_051380935.1. NCBI lineage: Bacteria > Pseudomonadati > Pseudomonadota > Betaproteobacteria > Burkholderiales > Oxalobacteraceae > Janthinobacterium > Janthinobacterium algoris. Next base: position 40,253 of record NZ_JBNYXZ010000018.1, read on the forward strand.
CGTTTCAGCACGTCAGGGTGCGCATGCTGCATCGGAATATCGAGGTAGGGCAGGATGTGGCCGCCGCTCATCATCGGGATGATCTGGTCCACGTGCGGGTACGGATACACATAATGCAAGCGCACCCAGGCGCCGTAGGACTTGGCCAGCTCGCCCAGCGCTTCCGTCAGCTGCGTCATGTGCGTCTTGACGGGACGGCCATTCCAGAAGCCGGAACGGAATTTTACGTCCACGCCATACGCCGAGGTATCTTGCGAAATGACCAGCAATTCCTTGACGCCAGCCTTGAACAGGTTTTCCGCTTCGATCATCAGTTCGCCGATCGGACGCGAGACCAGGTCGCCGCGCATCGATGGGATGATGCAGAAACTGCAACGGTGGTTGCAGCCTTCGGAAATTTTCAGGTAGGCATAATGCTTCGGCGTCAGCTTGACGCCTTGCGGCGGCACCAGGTCGAGGAACGGCGCGTGCGGTTTCGGCAGGTGCAAGTGGACGGAATCCATCACTTCAGCCAGCGCGTGCGGGCCGGTGACGGACAGCACTTTCGGATGCACCTTCATGATAATGTCGTCGCCGGCAGCATCTTTCTTGGCACCCAGACAACCGGTCACGATGACTTTACCGTTTTCAGCCAGCGCTTCGCCGATGGCGTCGAGCGACTCTTGCACAGCAGCATCGATAAAACCGCAGGTATTGACGATCACCAGATCGGCGCCAGCGTAGGATTTCGCCGTTTCGTAACCTTCGGCGCGCAGTTGGGTCAGGATTTGTTCGGAGTCGACCAGCGCTTTCGGGCAGCCGAGCGAGACAAAGCCCACTTTCGGCGCCGCACCTGGCATGGCCAGCATGGCCTCTGGCTTGGCGGAAGGAACGGGAATACGGTGAATTTCAGACATAGTTGGCAGCTAGTAAAATGGTGAGGCGAATCGGCTATTGTACCCCGAGCCGCCCTTAGCTGTCAGTGGCGGTCTGGTTTTGCTGCGGGATATGCAACGGTGGGAGCCACGGGCGACCTGCCCTGAGCATATTCTTTCACGCATTCCATATCTGGCTGCAGCCCATACTTGACTAATGTACTTGTTATTTCATACACAGTCTCGCTATAATAAGATTTTATTGCACTGTGGAAATAAAATGTTCATCAAAAATTTCGTTGCCAACGTTTTTGCAGGAGCCGTCTCTGCGCTGATGCTCGGTGGCTGTGTCACAACGCATGTGCAGCGCCCTCTCAGCGTCGGCGTGCCCTCCGAAGGTACAGCCGTTACTGTCAGCATTACTGCCAACACTGATGCGGTGAACGGATTGGGCCAGATCACCTTGGGCCGCCTGAGTAGCGGAGACGCAGTGTCCAGCCTGGTCCTGCAGCAATATATCCTGAACCAGGTTGCCAAGGATATGGCGCGCGACACGACTCTTTTCATGGGGACCCTGCCACCGGGGAAATACTACTTCAGTCAACTGGCCGACGCCGGCAAATCAAACCGCTACATCAAAATGGGCAGCGGCCTGGGCTTATTTACTGTGGAGGAAGGCAAGCCGGTCGATCTGGGCCGTCTGATCGTCACTCCTCTTTATGGCGAGCGTGTACTGGTCGGCCGCAGCGTGCGGGTGCGAGACAACCGCACCCTGCTCGAACGCTATTCTCCCGAGCACCTGAAGCTGTTTGCACCCGAAAAGACAGTCAGCTGGTCCGGATCGCGCAGTGATACGGATCGCGCTGAGGAAGTCGCCATGGCCCGCCCCACCGGCGCCGAATGCGTGACGGAGCTACCAGACGGCAGCGTGGCGGCCGCAACCCGCATGGGCACAGTGCTGTGGCGCAGCCCTGAGGGAACATGGAAACAACTGGCCAGTGACAAAATAGAGACGCTGAACTGCGTGCAGCCGGTGCAAATGCCGGATGCAGACTTGCTGGCCTTCGGCGAGTTCGGCACCCTGCTGCGCCATGCGCCGGGACAGAACAAGCTTGAACCGATTGACACTGGCAACCTTCCCTATGGCAATCTGGTCGGACTGGCTGGCAATATGGACGCTGGCTGGTATGTCGCCGTCCAGCGTAACAATGAAGTCACGATTTATCATTCCGCCCGTCTCGAGCGCGGCGAGTGGAATCAGGTACGCAGTGAGAAGCTGGGAAAGTGGCTCCTGAACCAGGACACCTGGTTCTGGCTGCGCGATATCGGCACAGGCTTTGCCTACACGTCGACGAAAGGAACGCTGCACCTCTACGACTACGCCAGTGGCCAGTGGTCAGAGCGGGCAATGCCCGATCGCCGTGTGGATGCGATGCGCATCAGCGGCAGCGGCATGTGGAGCCTCATAACACAAGGTTACGGGCCATTTGCGATCACCTCCAGAGATGCTTTCGTTTCAGTGAATCAAGGTCAAACCTGGCAAGAGGTCACCGCTAGCCACATTCCGCTGGTTCAGCGTACCGATGGCACCCTGCTGCGTTTTGAAAGCAGTCTGATGAGCGATACGACCTTACATGCCAGTAGCGACATGGGCAAAACGTGGACACTGGTGGACGCCAAACCGAAATCACGCGAGTTGACCCCGCTTAAATCGGGTGCGATTCTGGGAAAAATAATGCGCTGGAGCGTGCCGGCGCAATTTGAAATATCGAACGACGGCGGTAAAAGCTGGACTGCCGAAAGCATGAAGTGAAAGTTCTGACCGTCAGTCGACAATGCCATGCCCACCCGATGTGAACGATGACTACCAGGCGGCATCCGTGCCGTCTGCCTGGATCGACTTGCAGAGCAAGAGCCGGATGGCGGACGCGCCTGAATATGTGGTGAAGGCACGTCGATTGAAACCCTGATTGAGCAGATCTTTGGCAATCAGGAAGTCAGCTATATCCACGTCCACAACGCCAGACGCGGTTGCTACGCTGTCCGGGTTGACCGGGCATAGGTAGCAATGGATTGCATGTGCGATTCTCAGGCTCCTGCATCGCTTATCATCAAATGCAGGCTATGAGCTTGCTCAGTCCGGTTCCAAAGCACGGCAGGAAGCAGCACCTGGGAATTCAATACGTAGCTTGGGCCAGGTACTTTGCCAATTCTTGCCACGCACGCGGCCTGCGTAGACCGATTGCTTCGCTGTCAGAAATCGCTCTGTCGGCCGGACCACCAGATCGAAAAGATCATGCAGGCCGAAAGGAGCCGCTATATCGATGTCTGCAAGGTCATTGAGTCGCACACCCACGGCAGTGGCGGTTTCCGGCCAGTATCTCATGGCATCGGAAGCGGTCAGGTAAGGCAGGTCCGCATTGCGTTCATGCATACGCGCCTGATTCTTTACCGACCAGCCCAGCGTGCCGTCCCGTGCTCTTAAACTCGACTCAAGCATGGCGTCATGCGCCTGTGTCGCCTTGCTTGGGTCGTACCAGATGACGTCGATATCGTGAGGCAGTGGCGAAGGCGAACGTTGGTGCAAATGATCCCAGACACAGCATCGCACAAATCCCGCAGCAACCCAGCAATCGGGCAGATCAAGTTCCCTGACAAGACGAAGGACATGCATACGCTCATTATCGGCTGCAATCATTGCCTGCAATTGCTCAAGCAGCGCCATATATACTCCTCGTGGACCTGCAGTTGCATATCAAACGAACGCTGCGATGTCATCTTTGCCGGACAGCGTCTGCCCATCAAGGAAAAATGGTTGCACCATGCTCCGATCAAAACCCGGCACACCGAGGCGATATGGCGCCTGAATGCACAACGGCACAGGAACTCCTGTGCCGTTGTGCGACGTAAAAACCGGATCAGCTTATTTTTTGTCCGTCGGCGGCACCGGCGGAACGAACGGGAACGTGCCGAACAGATTCTTGCTCTGGCTCTGCATCTGTTCCTGCATCTGCACGAACAGGCTCTTGCTCTGGTCGATGTAGTTGTTCATCATGCCTTGCATCATCGGGCCCTGGACATTCATGAACTGGGTCCACATTTCAGGACTGAATGGCTTGCCTTCGAAGCTGCCGGCCGACGTGCCCGTGAATTTATGCTGGATATCGGTGAACGCTTGCACGTTCTTTTCCAGGTAGGATCCCATCATGCCCTGCATGGCATGGCCATAGTAGCGGATGATCTGCGACAACACGCTGCTCGAGAACATGGGCGCGCCATTCGCTTCCTCTTCCAGTATGATTTGCAGCAAGATGCTGCGCGTCAAATCTTCACTGGATTTAGCATCGACGACGGTAAACACTTCATTGTCCAACACCAGCTGCTTGACGTCCGTCAAGGTGATGTAGGAACTGGTTTGCGTGTCATACAGACGGCGGTTGGGATATTTTTTAATCAGGCGGTCTATACTTTTTTTTGCACTACTCATCACAAGTTCCACTTATTGCGCCGCAGCGCGTACAGAGTTAATCCGAAAAAAAAGCGAACGTGGGTCCGCTTTCGCACCTGCCTACCTTTTCCATTATAGAGTGGAAAACGGTTCCATTGCACATCAGGGTAGTAGATTCCCGCATTTATTGCAACGCAACTAAAAGTAGATTCCTGACAAGACCGGAGATTACGCCAATCTTGCCTGGCAAAACGCTTTATGACTTAATCCGCCCTGACTTTAACATACCGCCCCGGCGCCGCCTCGATTGGTGCGTGCCGTTTGTTGCCCGGTTTGCCTGGTGCCTTCACCTGCGCGCCGCCGTGTTCGGCCAGGAAGGCCGCCCATTCGGGCCACCAGCTACCCACGTGCTCGGTGGCGCCTTCCATCCATTGCTCGGCAGTCAAGGGCTTGGCTTTCGCCGTGCGTACGCCTTTGCCTGCGTCGTTGCTCCAGTAACTGCGCTTTTTCTTCGAGGCCGGGTTGATCACGCCGGCGATATGGCCCGAAGCACCGAGGACAAAACGGTTGGCTTTCGGTTTTTTCGGGTTCAGCAAGGCCGTGCTGGCGTAAGCGGCGCCCCAGGGCACGATATGGTCTTCACGCGAACCGTAGATAAAAGCGGGCGCGTCAATGCTGCTGAGGTCGACCTTTTCACCGGCCACCATCAGCTTGCCCGGCACTTTCAGGCTATTTTCCAGGTAGGTATTGCGCAGATACCAGCAGAACATGGGGCCTGGCAAGCCCGTGCCGTCGCCATTCCAGTACAGCATGTCGAACGCGGGCGGTTCCTTGCCTTTCAGGTAATTCGACTGCACGTAGTTCCACACCAGGTCATTCGGCCGCAGGCTGGAGAACGTGCTGCCCAGGTCGCGGCCCGACATCAGGCCGCCCTTGGCCAAACTCTGCTCGCGCAACGCCACTTGCGGCTCGTCAATGAAGACGTCGAGCGCGCCCGCGTCGCAGAAATCGAGGAAGGTGGTCAAGAGGGTCAGGCTGGCGGCCGGATTCTCGCCCCGCGCCTTGAGCACGGCCAGCGCCGTCGAGACGATGGTGCCGCCCACGCAAAAGCCGAACATATTGAGCTTTTCCTGGCCGGAAATGTCCTGCGTCACCCGGATGGCTTCGATCACGCCTTGCTCAACGTAATCGTCCCACGTCAGGTGCTGCATGCTCAGGTCCGGATTGCGCCAGGACATCAGGAATACGGTACTGCCCTGCTCTACCGCATAACGCACGAGCGAATTTTCCGGCTGCAAGTCAAGGATATAGAATTTATTGATGCACGGCGGTACCATCAGCAGGGGCCGCTGGTGCACCGTGGCCGTCGTCGGCGTGTACTGGATCAGCTGGAACAAGGCGTTTTCAAACACCACCGTGCCCGGCGTGGTGGCCACGTTGCGGCCCACTTCGAAGGCCGATTCATCGGACTGCGAGATGCGGCCCTTTCCCATATCGGCCAGCATGTTGCTCAGCCCCTTGGCCAGGCTTTCGCCCTTGGTTTCGATCAGGGTTTGCTGGGCGTCGGGGTTGGTGGCGAGAAAGTTGGCGGGCGACATGGCGTCGACGATTTGCTGCACGGCGAATGCAATCTTTTGCTTCTGGTGCGGCGTCGCCTCCACGGCATCGGCCATGGCGCTGAGAAACTCCGCGTTCAGCAAATAGGCCGCCGCATTGAAAGCCGACAGGGGGCTGGCGTGCCAGGCGGGCGCGGCAAAGCGCCGGTCTTTCAGCTGCGGCGCCTTGCCGGCCATAAAGTCGGCCCACAAGCCCGTCAGCTTGGCCACATAGGCATCTTTCAGTTGCTCGATCACGTCCGGCTTGATGCTGGCGCCCGCATCCTGCAAAATGCCGGCAATCGGATTGCCTTGGGGCTGCGGTACCATGTTGAACCACGTCTTCCACTGCTCAGGATTGCTGATCTGCGCCATCCATTCCTTGGTCATCATTTGAGGATCGGGCATGTTCATAGATATATGTAAGTCCATTCAAGATTGAGGGACGCCGAACAAAACCTACTGCGCGTCGGTATAGGCGGCCTGCGATGCTCACCGTACCAGAATACGGTTGCGCTTCTTAGCCACCTCTCCCTTCCGCTCGCTACGGTTTTGTTAGGCGCCGAAACGTAGTCGAAAAATAAATACTTTTGGATCACTTCATGCAAACTCTTACTGACTGCCAATACTCATGATGCTCATGACCGCTGTTGCCTGGATCTATGTCGTCGGCCTCATGGCGCTGACGGAACCGTCCATCGTTGCCGGGGTGATGACCTTCGTGCTGTACTGCGTCATCCCGCTATCCATCCTATTCTATCTGACGGGCTCGCGGCGACGCAAACGCAAGGCGGCGCGCATCGCTGAGATGCAGACGCGCGCGCTTGCCTCGGCAGACGATAAAACAAAAACGGCAGACACATAAGTGTCTGCCGTGCAGATTATTTGCGCCAGATCAAGCTGGCCTGTCTTCCCGTGACGCCATCGCGCCGGTACGAGTAAAACTGCGACGCATCGCTGACGGTGCAATATTCTCCACCCGCCACTTGCGTCACGCCATCGCGCAGCAGCATGGTGCGCGCCAGGGCATAGATGTCGGCCAGGTACTTGCCTGGCTTGCCATCGATGGCGGCGAACGCAGCGCTCAGCACTTGCCGCTCGGCAGCGTCGCGCGCGCCGCCGCGAAACGCTTGCAGCACGTCCTGTCCCACTTCGAATTGCTGCGGGCCAATGGCCGGCCCCAGCCATGCGAGGATCTCCGTCGCGCCCTGCGCCCGCATGTTTTCCAGCGTGCGCTGCAAGACGCCGTTGGCCAGGCCGCGCCAGCCCGCGTGGGCCGCACCGACGACCAGGCCGTCCGTCGAGCTGAACAGCACCGGCAGGCAATCGGCCGTCATCACCACGCACACGGCGCCAAGCCGCGTTGCCATGCTGGCGTCGGCATCGGGCACGCAACCGTGCAAGCTGGCCGCGTCCATCACGGCCACGCCATGCACCTGCGACAGCCAGGCGGGCTCGGATGGCAAGATAGCCGCCAGCCGCGCGCGGTTGGCCGCCACGTGCGCGGGCTCGTCGCCCACGTGCGTGCCCAGGTTCAAGCCGCCGCCGCCCTGCCCATCACCATATGGTTCCTGGCTGACGCCGCCCGCGCGCACGGTCGCCAGCGCGCCCACGTTCTCGGGCAGGCCTGGCCAATGGGGAATAATACAAGGCAACGGTGACGTCATCAAACCTGTTCCGGCTCGGGAATGCCGGCTGTGGCGATCAGTTCAGCGAAATCATCGGCCAGCGGTACGATCCATTCGCACGCTTCCAGGGTGCCCGGATGCACGAGGCCCAGTCGACGCGCCTGCAATGCCTGGCGCGAGAAGACGGACACCAGGTGCTGCTTGCCGTACACGGAGTCACCGACCAGCGCAAACCCCAGGTGCTGCATGTGCACGCGAATCTGGTGCGTGCGGCCTGTTTCCAGGCGGCATTGCATCAGGCTGACGGGACGGCGGTCGAGTTCGCCGCTGCCGATCAACTCATAATGCGTGATGGCCGGTTTGGCCGTAAAATTTTCCGAGACGGCCATCTTGACCCGGTCGCGCGGGTGGCGCGCGATGGAGGCGTCGATGGTGCCCGCCATTTTCGGCGTGCCCCACACCAGCGCAAAATATTCGCGCTTGACGGTGCGCGCCTGCAACTGGCGCACCAGATCCGTTTGCGAAGCCAGGGTCTTGCCGACCACCATCAGGCCGCTGGTATCCTTGTCCAGGCGGTGCACGATGCCGGCGCGCGGCACGCCAGCCAGTTGCGGACAGTGGTGCAGCAAGCCGTTGAGCAGTGTGCCCGACCAGTTGCCGGGGCCAGGATGCACGACCAGTCCGGCCGGTTTGTTGATCACGATGATATGCTCATCTTCGTGCACGATGTTCAATTCCATCGCTTCCGGCTTAAAAGCCTCGTCTTCCGGCGCGCTTTGCGGCAGAATGACGATCTTCTCGTCGCCATAGGCGGTCATGTTGCGTTTGGCAACTTTTCCATCGACGGTCACGAAACCGGCTTCCAGCCACAATTGCAAGCGGCTGCGCGAGTACTGCGGCACCAGCTTGGAAATGACTTTATCGAGGCGGTGGCCGCAGGCGTCCGGCGTCAGTTCCAATGTAATCGGGGCCATGATCTCGAAGGCGTCGTCGGCGGCAAAATCGCCGTCAAACGCATCTTCGGCGCCATGGTCAGAAAGGGAGTCAAACGCGGAGTCAGCCAAATTAGGCTTCGGAGTTAATATCACAGCATTCCCATCGGCTATAATCAGCCTATTGTAAAATCTTGGTTAAAACCTTCTTGCAAAACGTCATGCAAAAAAAATTATCGTTGGTAGTCGCTTCAGTCGTTCTGCTCGGCATGTCCGCTTGCAGCTTGTTGCCTGAAAAAGTGGATGAGACCAAAAACTGGTCCGTTACGAAATTATACTCGGAGGCGCGTGAAGAAATGGCCGGGCAGCACTATGAAGCTGCAATCGGCCTGTTCCAGAAGCTGGAGGCTAACTATCCTTTCGGCAACTATGCCCTGCAAGCGCAGATGGAGATCGCTTACGCGTATTATAAGGCGGGAGACCAGGCGCAGGCACTGGCTGCCGTTGAACGCTTCATCAAGTTGCATCCGAACCACGCCAATGTCGACTATATGTACTACTTGCGTGGCCTGATCAGCTTTAATGACCAGATCAGCTTCCTGAACTTCCTGTACGAGCAAGACCCGACCGAGCGCGACCCGAAAGCCACGCGCGAAGCGTTTGCGGCCTTCAAGCAACTCGTCGACAAGTTCCCAAATAGCAAATATGCGCCCGATTCGCTGGCCCGCATGAACTATTTGATCGATGCCATGGCGAAATACGAAGTGCACGTGGCGCGTTATTACTACCGCCGCGGCGCCTACCTGGCTGCCGCCAACCGCGCGCAAACGACGGTGAGCGACTTTGCCGCTTCGCCAGCCATCGAAGAAGCGCTGTTCATCATGTACCGCTCGTATGACAAACTGGGCTTGACCGACTTGCGCGACGACACTTTGCGCGTGCTGACCAAAAACTACCCGAACACGGCATTCCTCAGCCCGGAAGGGGTGAACAAGGAACGCAAGTGGTGGAAATTCTGGCAGTAAGCTGCAATAAAAAACCGGGCTAGCCCGGTTTTTTTACTTAATCACCCACGCGGCGCCGGAATACCCAGCTCTTGTCATTCGACGCTTCCGGCACGAAACCGTAGCCATCGACGTCGAACTGTTTCAGCTGTTCAGGGTCGCGGATGGCGTTGACGGCAGCATAGCGGGCCAGCATGCCGCGCGCGCGCTTGGCATAGAACGAAATGATTTTATACTTGCCGTTCTTCCAGTCCTCGAACACGGGCGCGATGACGGGCACATCCAGCTGACGCGGCTTGACGGATTTGAAATATTCTTCGGAAGCAAGATTAACCAGCACTTTCGCGCCCTGCTCTTGCGCGGTACGGTTCAGGCCATTGGTAATGGTGTCGCCCCAGAACGCGTACAAATCCTTGCCACGCGTGGTCGACAAACGCGTGCCCATTTCCAGGCGGTGCGGGTGGATCAGGTCCAGCGGGCGCAGCAAGCCGTACAGGCCCGACAGGATGCGCACGCGCGACTGGGCATAGTCGAGCTGGGCCGGCTGCAGGCTGCGCGCCTCGAAACCGGCATACACGTCGCCATTGAAAGCCATGATGGCCTGGCGCGCTTCCGCCAGCTTGGGCGTCCAGGAGGCGTAACGGGCCACGTTCAGGGCCGACAAGGCGTCGGAAATGCCCATCAGGCTACCCACTTCGGCAGGCGAAAACTGGCGCATGCGTTCGATCAGCTGGGCGGAATGGTCGAGAAAATCGGGGGTGCTGTGCAACGTGGTTGTTGGCGGCGTCTCCAGGTCGAGACTCTTGGCGGGCGAAAGCACGATCAACATAAATTATCACTACAGAATAGAATTGCCGACATGATACCTGCTCCACAAAAACTCGTCCTCGACACCAACGTTTGCCTCGACCTGTTCGTCTTCAACGACCCGCGCTGGGCGCGCCTGCTGGCGGCCATGGAAAGCGGCGCCGTGCACGCCATCACACGCGAAGATTGCCGCGCGGAATATCTGGTCGTCTTGCATTACAAGCATCTGCCGCTCGATGAAGCCAGCCGTCTGCTTGCCGCCGCCCGATTCGACGCCCACATCAGCGTCGTGGCGCCACCCGTGTCCGGCGTGCGCCTGCCCGTCTGCACGGACAAGGATGACCAGAAATTCCTCGAACTGGCGCGCGACGCCAACGCCGACATCCTCATCACCAAGGACAAGGCCCTGCTGAAACTGGCCCGCAAGACGGCCAAGGCCGGCATGTTCAAGATCATGCTGCCGGAAGGCTGGGCTTTGCCAGGCTGAGCTGCCAAAGCCCCGCACGCAACGGGGCGCGCTGCGCTAGAATGGGGAACGATTCCACTTTCCGCACCGCGACCCTACCGTTCATGAACAGCCCGTCCCTGCCGCATCTGACTCCCACCCTGACCACCCGCCTGCCTCTAGTGGGCACCACCGTGTTTACCCGCATGTCCAGCCTGGCGGCCCAGCATGGCGCCGTCAATCTGGGCCAGGGCTTTCCCGACTTCGATTGCGCGCCGCAACTGATCGATCTGGTCAGCGACGCCATGCGCGCCGGCCACAACCAGTATCCGATGATGACGGGCGCCGCGCCCCTACGCGCGGCCATTGCCGCGAAGATCGCCAGCCTGTACGGCCACGCCTACGATGCCGGCACGGAAATCACCGTCACGGCGGGCGCCACGCAGGCCCTCACGACTGCGATCCTGTGCTGCGTGCATCCGGGCGACGAAGTCATCGTCATCGAACCGGCTTACGACAGCTATCTGCCGGCCATCTCGCTGGCCGGCGGCGTGCCCGTGCTGGTGGCCATGCAAGTGGGAGAATCGGGCTACAGCGTGCCGTGGGACAAGCTGGCCGCTGCCGTCAGCAGCAAGACGCGCTTGATCATTATCAATACACCGCATAATCCGACGGGCACCATTTTGCGCCCTGCCGACGTGGCGGCCCTGGCCGACATCGTGCGCGGCACGCAAGTATTGATCTTGTCCGATGAAGTCTACGAACACATGGTGTACGACGGCGTGCGCCATGAGTCGCTCGCCCGCCACCCGGAACTGGCGGCGCGCAGCTTCATCGTTTCCAGCTTCGGCAAGACGTATCACGTGACGGGCTGGAAAGTGGGCTATGTGGCGGCGCCAGCGGCCCTGACGGCGGAATTTCGCAAGGTGCACCAGTACAACGTGTTTACCGTCAACACGCCGATGCAGCACGGCCTGGCCGGCTACATGGCGGACCCGCAGCCCTACCTGGATTTGCCCGCGTTTTACCAGCACAAGCGCGACCTGTTCCGCGACGGCCTGGCGGGCAGCCGCTTTACCCTGCTGCCGGCCGACGGCACGTATTTTCAGTGCGTGCGCTACGATGCCATTTCACAAGAGACCGAAGCGCAATTCGCCGAATGGCTGACGGCCGAGATCAAGGTGGCCGCCATTCCCGTTTCCGCGTTTTACGCGCAGGGCAAGGAGTCGGGCATCGTGCGCTTCTGCTTTGCCAAGCAGGACGAGACCTTGCGCCTGGCGCTGGAGCGTCTGCGCAGCATTTAACCGAGCACTGAGCATGGCTTCGCCACGGTGGAGCAAAGGATGACAGCATGGTACAGCGTCGCATCGGCCCGGCCGACCTGGTTCCCGGCGAACCCCTGCCCTGGGATTTGTTTTTGGCTGACCATAGTGCCGGCCCGCAACTACGCAAGGGGCAAATCATCACGGATGGCGCGCAACTGGGCCGCTTGCTGCAGCTGGGCCTGTACGTGGGCACGCCCGAGCAGCCATCCGTGCTGCGCCTGCTGAACCAGGCGGCGCAGCGCCTGGAACGGCTGCTGCTGGACTTGCGCAGCGAAAGCAATGCCGAGCGCGACGTGCGCGACATCGCCCGCGAACTGCTGCGCGCGCTCGGGCACGATGCCGACATCGCCCTGGCCAGCATCCTGCTCAATCAAATCGCCGGCAGCTACGCCGTGCGCCATTGCATCGAAACGGCACTGCTGGCCATGCTGGTGGGGCGCAGCATGCACAAGTCCCACGATGAATTGCTGTTGATCGGCGCGGCCGCGCTGACCATGAACGTTGGCATGCTGCGCCACCACGACAGCTTCCAGGACCGGCGCGGCCCCCTGAATGACGAAGAAATGCGCATCGTGCGCCAGCATCCGCAGGAGAGCACGGAACTGCTGCGCTGTGCCGGCGTCGACGACGAGGAATGGCTCAGTTGCGTGCTCTTGCACCATGAAAACGACGACGGCAGCGGCTACCCGCAGGGCCGCACGGCCGATGAAATCCTGCAAAACGCCAAGCTGATCGGTCTGGCCGACCGCTATTGCGCCCGTGTCTCGGCGCGCAACTACCGCCGTTCCATCGTGCCCGACCAGGCCCTGCAGCACATTTTCCTCGACCAGGGCGTGCCCATCGACCCGCTGCTGGGAGAACAGTTCGTCAAGCTGCTGGGCAAGTATCCACCCGGCACCCTGGTACGCCTGCGCAGCGGCGAACTGGGGGTGGTGACGCAACGGGGCGCCAGCCACGTGCATCCGCTCAGCGACCCGCTGGGCGCACCGCTGGCCGCCGCCGAGCTGGCGCAGCTCGCCCCGCGCGACACGGCGGACAGCCGCTTTGCCATCGTTTCGTCGCTGCATGAAGACGATGCCGGCGTGCATTTCAGCATGCGGCATGTGTGGGGCGATGAGGCGCGCTTGTAGACAGGCCTCAGCCCGCGCTCACAGGAGCACCCAGCAACGTCTGTTTCAGATCAAGGTTGAGCGCCCACTGCTCTGCCACCGGAATGGCGCGCCGCGAACTGGTCTTGAGTGACCCCTCTTGCGTCCACAGGAATGGATAAAAATTCAGGCATAGCTCGCCGGGCAAGGGCGATTCGTCAAAGCCATCGGCATCGCCAGGCTGCCGGCCATAAAACTGCCGCAACTGGCTTGTAAAGGCCCATTCGACAAACGTCGTGAAGCCGATCTCCAGCGCTTCCCACTCCAATGTCTCGGGGGCAAGGTAATACATATTGCCCTGGTCAGCCCCGAGTGCGCCGCCATTGATGGCAAAAAAACCGCCAAGCACATCATCGGCCACCAACAGAAAACCCTCGGCCTTTCCTTCGTTCCACGTAGCAATGTTCCTGCCCAGCTTGCCATGGCCAGACCCCAGTATTCGGAGCCAGCCGTCATCCACCAGGATGCCCCCGGTTTCATAGGCTATCGCGCCGAGGGGAGAACGCGTGGTGACCTGCAGGCTCAGCAACACATCCTCCCTGGCGGCCGAGGGAGGCAGCAATTCCACCGGTATCTCGGCCTCGCTGGCCCATTGCCTGATCAGCGGAAACGCTGGGTCTTCCCTATCCAATAATTCATTCAATGTACGCATATCATCTGGCCTTATCGATGACCGCTTCCGGCGGTCGGTGAGTTCATGACGAAGCTGGCACCGTCTGGCGGGCATCGCAAGGCATTCCAGCGGCTCGCCCATGGCGCGATCCAGTATCAATGACGAAAACTGAACGCTTGGCAAATTTTTCACATACCCGCTCCTGTACGCCTACACGCCTGCCACTCGCCACGGAGAGCAGGTTTGATGGCGCCGTCCGACATCCCGCGCATGCCCCTGAATCGACCATTCATCCTGCGTCTGGCGCCATGCGTCGGCCCGCGCTCGCCCTTCCGCGCGGGCGCACATACCATGCCGATATGACCACTCCACTCCAGTTCAAGTCCGGCCAATTCTATGGCGACGTGCATCACGGCGCGCGCGGCAGCATTTTTGATATCCGCCGCCTGAAGGCCACGCGTGGCGAGGACGAAGTCGAAACGCATCGGCATGACGATGCCCACTTCGTCTTTGTCCTGTCCGGCACGTATATTTCCAGCGCCCTGCGCGCCCAATGGGCGCACGGTGCAAAGCTAGGGAATGGCGGGTTCGGGCGGCAATAAAGTGCTCGTCCGCCGAAACTCGATGCGGTGATCGTCATCATCACGACCAACTTCCAGGTGCGCGATGCCCACGCGCTCAGCGAAAAATTGCTGACCAAGCTGATCATGCCGGCATTGATGCGCCCCTGAGCGCCATTCATTTTGCGGACGTCAAATACGCCCGCAAACCATGCGTCAGGACAAAAGGAAACACGCTCGCATGATCTTCGTCGTCGAACACGCGCAAGCGCGTCTTCAAGCCGGGGAACTTGCGCGATTTCAACTTCCCGTCGAACTCGCGCAAATCGGCCAGCATGTCGGCGTCTTCCTCTGAACGCGAACGTTTCTTTCCTGGTGCCAGCTTTTCCAGGCCGCCGATGCCGAAGAAGACCGATGCGGACAAGTCCTTGTGGCTGCCGGCATACGCCTGCTCGCGGTCGAACATGACGCCGGCGTCGTACCACAGCGACGGACTGCCGAGGATGTAATGCTCGAAGGTACGCGGTTCGCTCAGCAAAAATTGCAGGCCCAGCAGGCTGCCATAGGAATGGCCAATAAAAACCTTGCGCTGCATGTTCACGCGATAATGTTGCGCAATCAAGGGAAACACCTCGCCCGAAACAAACTGGCCATACGCCTTCGCTTCGCCAAATGCCGGTTGCCGCCCCGGCATGTCCGAGCGGTACTCATGCTTGCGCGGCGTGGTGGGCGTGTAATCGCGGCGGCGGCTGTACACCCCGCCATCGCCGTTGGCGTACGACAAGCCGACCACCACCACTTCTTCCATCCCGGCATGCTTGTTCAGGCGCTGCGCGATATTGCGCACGATGGCGAACGAATAATTGGCGTCCACGACAAACAGCACCGGATAGCGCTTGCTGCCTTGCCGATAGGAGTCGGGCAAGGCCACATATACCTGGTAGTCGCGGTTCAAGGCTTGCGCATGGATGTCGCGCACTTCCGTATTGTCAAGAACGTAGCTGGCAGGCGCGCTGGCGGGTGCGGCCAGCGCGCTGTTGCACAGCCAGCAGAAAGCAATGAGCTGGCCAAGAGGTTTCAAACGGGCTTCCTTTCTTGTCACAGTGAGCATGCGACAGCCACATGCATGTCGCAGGGAATGTCAAAGGCGAAATCGGCAACGATACCGTCAAAACTCGCCCGGCATGAACAGGGCGTGCGATAACGAAACAAACACCTGCGCGTTCATCTCGCACGGCGTTTCCTGTCATGCCTGTTCACGAGCAAGGTCTGCCACATGCAGGGGATGAAACGCGATGAGGTCGCCGTATCTGGCTGCCGGATGCTGCGGAGCATTCTCGATGGTGCCGCTGTACCAGCCTTCCTCTTCATCGATGCCGGTCACTTGTACCCACATTCTTTCGCACTGGCCATCCGCGCGCGCGCCATCTTCGGCGGCGAAGCGAAAAACCAGTTTCACGTACGTGCCGATGGCCAGTTGCTCGCGCACTTCCGCGGGCGGAGGCTGGATATCTGTCAAATACCGGGCAAGCCAGATGGCGTCTTCCAGGTAATAACCATGCTCAGCAAACGAGGGAAACGGATTGTCCTTGAAACGCTCCCAGTTTCCTGCGCCTGCATTCCATTGTGCGCTCCAGCCATAGGGCAAGTCATGCAGGCGCGCCAGCAAATCATCGCTGCCTATCATGTATGCCAGACTGACGATTTTGACGGAGCTCGATACCGTTGCGCCTGGCGCGCCGTGAAATTGCCAATCCCCTTCGTAATCATGGGACACATGCACGACGGAGGCACCGTTCAATACCTCGGTGGTCGTGAAGCAGGCAGTATTGGGGGCATCGGGAAATTTCCAGGCAGTGGTCATCTTGTTTGCGGGATCTTCCGCTTCAGTCATGTGGTACAAGTCCATCCCCCACGGCCTGCGATGTGGCTTGCTGCGGGGGTGAAAGTGGGGGGGGGGGGGCTCGGCCAGCGCTTATTTGGCGCTCGCCGCCGTCAACTGCACCAGCTTGCGCTCGACAAACGCCTGCAATTGTGGCGACAGGGTTTGCAAGCCCTTGGCCCGCTCGAATGCCTGGCGCGCCTGGGCCAGGTGGTTGTCGGCTTGCAAAGCTATCCCCAGGCCCATCCACCAGACGCTGTTGTCGGGCGCCGTCTGCAGCGCCAGCTGGTAGTGCTCGGCCGCTTCGCGGTAGCGCTGTTCGCGCTGCAGCACGCCGGCCAGGAAGGCGCGGTAGTCGCCATTATCGGTAGCATGCGGCAAGCTGCGCATGAGGGTGTCGAGAGCCGCCGCGCCTCCGTTGGGCTTATCCAGCTGCAAACGGGCCAGCATCATCGCTTGCGCCGGCTGTTTCGGGTCCAGCGCCAAGCTCAGCTGCAACTGGCGCGCCGCCTCGTCAGGATGCTGCGCTTCGAGCAACAGGCGCACCAGGGTTTCACGCGCACCCTGGTGGCGCGGGTCCATCTGCAGGGTCTGCTGCAAGGCCAGCATGGCGTCGGAGACGCGGCCATCCTGCAACTGGGCCAGCGCGCGCCGGTACTCGTTCTCCACGCGCTGCTGTGCAGTGACTTGTTTTCCATCAATGATGCGCTCGCTGGTGGCGGGTGCGGTCGTCTTCACCACCGGCGCAGCGGCAGGCTTGGCGGGTTTTTCCGTGATGCGCCGCAATTCGGCGGACCTCGCCCTTGTCGGCGCGGGGGCGGCCTCCTCGGCCTGAAACACGGGCTCGGGTTTCGCCGCCACGACAGGCGCCACCGGGGCGGCTACCACCGGCGCGGGCACAACGGCGACAGGCGCGGATACAGGCGCAGGTACCGGCGTGGTGGCAACGCTGACCAGCACGGGCGGCACCGGCGGGCGCTTCAGGTAGACCCAGCCCAGGGCGATGGCGGCCGCCGTCAGGCCGGCCGCGCCGCCGAAGACCAGCGCGCGCGAAACGCCCCGCTCGCGTTCGGGCACGGAGCGGATGCCGGCCGCGTCGCCGCGTCCATCGGGGGTACCGCGCGCATCGAGGTCTTGCAACATCTTGTTAATCAGGCTCATCTACAGGCTCATCTTCGTCATCGGTTCAATAAAGTCCAGCTCACGGTGCAGGCGGCGGCCAGCATGCCGGCGCCGGCCAGCCACGGCCACGGCCGTCGCCAATAGCGCGGCTTGCTGGCCAGGGTATCGTTGGCAGCCAGCGCCACGTGGCGCCCGCTGACCTGCTGCCGGCCTTCGCCGTACGCCACCATCAGCGCCTTGTGCGCCATGATGTTGATCAGGCGCGGGATGCCGCCGGAAGCCTTGTACAGCTTGCTTACGCCGCCACGGCTGAACAGGCGCGCGCCATCGAAACCGGCCACGCGCAGGCGGTGTGCCACATAAAAATCCACGTCGTCGCGCGACAAAGGTCCCAGGTGATAGTGAAAGGTGATGCGCTGCGCAAGCTGGCGGATTTCCGGCAGGGCAAGCTTCACGTCCAGCTCGGGCTGGCCGAACAGCACAATTTGCAACAGCTTGCGCTTTTCCGTTTCCAGGTTCGTCAGCAGGCGCAGGGCTTCCAGGCTGTCGACCGGCATCGCCTGCGCTTCATCCAGGCACAGCAGCACGCGCTTGCCCTGCGCCGCCAAGTTGAGCAAGCGCAAGTTGAGCGACTTGAGTAGCTGATGCTGGTCAGCATCTTTCTCCAGCAACACATCGAGGTCATCGGCCAGCGCCAGGATCAGCGAACGGGGCGGCAGGTTCGGATTCGGAATGTAGGCCGTGACGAATTCCGGCCCCAGCGACTGCATGAACTTGCGGCAAAGAAAAGTCTTGCCAGTGCCCACTTCGCCAGTGATCTTGATGAAGCCCTCGCCATTGCGCGCCGCCACCAGCAAGGTGTTGAGCGCCTTTTGCGACTGCGGGCCGTTAAAGAAGAAACTGGTATCGGGCGTGAGGCCGAACGGCGCCTCGCGCAAGCCGAAATGGGCCTGGTACATTTAGCGCCGCTCCGACGGACGGCGCGGGTCGAGCGCCTCGATGCGCTTGCCCGAATCGAGCAAGTCCTCGTTCCAGCTATTGGCGCCCTCGACGATGGTCGGCTTGATCAGCACCACCAGTTCGCGCTTCTGTATCACTTGCCCCGTGTTGCGGAACAAGGCGCCCAGTACGGGAATATCGCCCGCGCCCGGCACTTGCGAGCGGTCCGAGGTGGTGGCCTGGCGCATCAGGCCGCCGATGGCGACGATACGTCCATCCTGGCTGCGCACCATGCTGTCCATTTCCGAGGTGCTGGAAGCGGCCAGCGGCAATTTCAGCGAACCGGCACTGCCCAGGTCGATTTCCTTGCTGATGGTGGTGACCTGGCTGACGGACGGATGCACATGCAAGATGATATTGCCCTGGTCATCGATCTGCGGCGTCACGTCGAGCACCACACCGGAAAAGAATGGCTGCAAGGTGACGTTCGGGCTGGAGGTGGTGCCGCCCGTGGTGCCGGTCGACGTCACGGTGGTGCTCACGCCGGTGACAAAGAATTCGTCCGTGCCTATCTTCAGCACGGCCTTCTGGTTGTTCATGGTAGCGATGCGCGGACTCGACAGCACGTGCACGGCGCCTTGCGATTCCAGGAAGGTAATCATGGCGGCAAAGTTGGCGGTCTGGAAGGCCAGGCCGAACATCGAGCCGGCCGCCGTGGCCGCCGAGCTCAAGCCAAAACCGCTGCTGGCCGTCAGGCCGCTGCCATTCGTCATATTCGGCGGCTGGCCGCCATTGAACGGCAGCGGCGCCAGCGTGCCGCCCGGCTGGATGAAGCCCGTCGAGATGCGGTTCGTGTGGCCGCTCTTGATGGAGGCAAACGAGGCCCAGTTAATGCCGGTCTGAAAATTATCGTTCAGTTCCACTTCGAGAATCTTGGCTTCCAGGATCACCTGGCGGTCCACCGACAGCTGCGTCGCCTTCAGGTACAGGTCGACGGCGCGCAATTCCTCGGGCATGCCGCGCACCACGACGACGCCGGACTGCGGGCTGATCACCACCTTGCGACCATCGCCCGTGCCACCGATGATGGCGCCCAGCGATTCTTTCAATTCTGCCCAGAAATTGCTGTCCGACGTAGTGCTCAGGTTGGAACTATCCTGCTGTACCTGGCTGCCGGGCTGGCCTGGCTGTTGCGGCTGGTTCTGCTGCGACTGCTGGCCGCTGGATCCCCCGCTCTGGCCGCTGTTGCTGACGCCCGCAGACGATACCGACGTCGAGGACACGCGCAAATTCGACGTGCCCTTGCGGCTGCCCGTCAGGTAATTGACCTGGAACATGCGGGTTTGCATGGTGAGGGGCCGAATCGCAATGCGCGTGCCATCAACCTTGTAATCATAGCCATACATCTCGCGCACGGCGTCGAGCGCCTCGAACAGGGTCACATCTTTCAGGTTGGCGGAAATGCTGCCCTGCACATCCGGATGCACGAGCATGTTGTAGCGCGTGCCGTTGACGAGCGAGTGAAAGAACTGGCGTGCCGGAACGTTGTTGAACGCGACATTGAAACGCTCGTCCAGCACGCCGCGCGCCTTGGGCAACTGCGCGGCCAGCGCGGACGCCGGCGGCAACAGCGCGTTTTCCACCGCCGCCGACTGCGCCGCCGGGCCGGTGGTGGCCACTGCGCCGGCCACCTGCTCCTTGATCGCATTGTAGGTGTCGCGCTTCACAGGCGCGACGTTGCAGGCGCACAAACCCGCAGCAAGTCCCAGGACGCTTGCCCGCTTGCTTATTTCAAGTATCTTCCGCATTCCCGCCTTGTATTTATTGGGTG
Source organism: Janthinobacterium algoris (assembly GCF_051380935.1). NCBI lineage: Bacteria > Pseudomonadati > Pseudomonadota > Betaproteobacteria > Burkholderiales > Oxalobacteraceae > Janthinobacterium > Janthinobacterium algoris. The sequence continues at coordinate 60,386 of NZ_JBNYXZ010000018.1, forward strand.
ACATGAACCTGTTTCCTTCGTACATGCATTGCATCATTCGCATCGACCGTCTTCGGATACAAACGCAGCGTTTCCACGATCTTGCCGCGCCGCAGGGCCACGCTCGCCTCGTCTATGCTGACGACGATTGCGCCGCCCACTTTGTCGCCCGCGCGCACGCTGCGGCCATCGATCACGGCCACGCGCCGCCCGCCAGGCCGATTGGAAATCAACACCGATTGCAGCTGCGGCCCCGCCGCGCGGGTGGACACCGCACTGCCCTCGGCAGGCGCCGCATCGGGCGGCCTGGTCGGATCGATCAGACCTTGTCCAAAGGCCCATGGCGCCAAGGCCAGCAGCACAGTCCCAACGGCGGCGTAGCGCCTGGCGCGCATCACAGCGCGATCCATTTCTCGTCCAGACTGAGCGTGTACAACGTCAGGTTCAGCGTGGCGCTGGGATACTGCTCGACCTTCATGTTGACCTTGCCCCAAAACACATGGGCCGGCATCGCCTCAAGGGCGTCCATATAATTCACCATATCCAGATAATTTCCACGCAATACGACTTCCACACCATGGCGGTATAGCAGAGCTGGCGCCTTCACCGGTGCAGGCTCCGCTGGCGCCGCAGCGGCGGACGCAGGCGCAGGCGTCGCGGCAACCGGAGCATGACCGCCCTGCCCCATGACGCCGGACGGCAAGGTGAGCAGCGACACCAGTTGCAAGCGGGCTTGCTGCTTCAGCAGTTGCTGCAACATCGGCACGACGCGCTCCGGCGCCACCAGGCCATTTTGCGTGGACTGCAAGGCATGCCGCATCTGCTGGGTTTCTTGCTTGATGCGTTCCAGCCGGATCCGGTCTTGCTGATCCGGATCGCCGGCATGCGCCGCCATCTTTTGCGCCACTTCGCCATCGATGATGGTGGCGGCCTGCTGTTGCTGGACAATAGTGTCGGCCAGCGCCTTGCGCCGGGCCATCTGAGGGGAGATAAACAGATAAAAAACGATAAAAATCAGCAGCGCGGCACCGGCGCCTAAAATCATGGCACGCTCGCGCACGCTGAGCGCATCGATTTTCAGGGCAATTTTTTGCCATTGTTGTTTCATTCTTTCACCGCCCCTGCCGCGCCGACGACAGGCGCCGCCGACGATTGCAAACTGAATTCGATAAATCGCAGCGATGGCGCAGCCACGGCCGCAGCCGTCGCTCCAGAAGGCGCCACCGGCGCCGCCAGCATGGGGGCAGGAATTTGCGCCGCGGCCATATCCAGGCGCGCAAACGATTTTCCTTGCAGCACAGACTCCCTGGACAGGGCGCGAATATACTGCGGCACCAGATCCGGCTGCACGGTGCGCCCTTGCAGGCCGATCTCCTTGCCGGCGCCGACGATACTCGCCCCCGTCAGCCACAATCCATTTACCCTGGCATGCGCAAAGGCACGGAAATAATCGGCATAACCCTGCGTATTGCCCAGCTCGCCACCTTGCAAGATAGTCTGGGCCTCGAACAAGGCGGCGCGATCGGCTTCAGCCTGGCCCAACGCGCGCGCGATGAGGGGATCCTTCTGCGGCGTGGGGAAACGCGTAAGCACATCCGCCCGCCGCGCCTCGCGCGCGGCTAGCATGACCTTGCTGTCGGCCGCCGCGCGTTCCAGCACGGACACCTGGTGCGCGCCGTACCAGACCAGGGCACCACTGAGCAGCAAGATCAGCCCCAGTGCATGTGCCATGCCCGCCGCCGTCAATACCTGCTTCTGCTTTTCAAAGGCGGAGTTGAACAGATTGATTTGCTGGCTCACGCTAGTGCCCCCTCTTGCCGCAGGGCCGCGCCCAGGGACAGGAAAAAGCGCGCCTGGTTGGCGGCAGATTGCAAGTCGGGCACGCGGGAAAAATCGAACAGCAGCGCCAGGTCCAGCATTTCCACAGGCATGTAGAGATTGTCCGCCAGGTAGCCATGCAAGCCCTCGCTGCCGGTCGGCGCCAGCACCAGCTTGGAGATGCTAATAAAATGAAATTGACGGTCAAAATGGTCAAACGAACGCTGCAATTCCAAGGTAATTCTATCGTAGTACTGCTGCCGCTGGGCATCGTCAACGCTGGCCAGCTGGGCCAGCGTGACGTCGATGCGGCGCGCCAGATACAGTTCGCCGTCAAACGTCACCGTCAGCAAGCCGCCCTCGCCGTCAAAAGACAAGATGGCCAGACCGCGTCCTTCCGGTTCCATCAGCGCTGCCACATTGCGCTGCGCCATTTCCGGTATGTCAACCACAGCCAGCGCTATCTTGCACTCGGTGTAGAGTGCCTGGCGCTGGGCCAAAGGGGCGTTGCGCGCGGCGACGGCGAACAGGGACTGAGCGCGTCCGGCCGCATTTTTATCGGCGGGGATGCCGACCACGTCGATGGTGGCCTCGGCCAGCGGGAAATCCAGCATATCCTTCAAGCGCCAGCCAACGGCGGTTTTCAGTTCTTCAGGCGGCACATTCGGCGCATCGAGTGTCAGCAACTGATACTCGCCAGCGCCGAGCAGGGTGCTGCAACGGTAAAACTGGGCCTGCATATCCTTGTTCAGCTTTTCCAGGGTGGCGGCCGGCACGAGTTTGCGGCCGGCATAAAACGTCGCCGCCCGCACCAGAGGCCGCTCGCCCGCGCGCCGCAAAACGACGGCGGCGCACATGCCTTCTTCAGAAAACGATGTCGCCAGCCAGCCATCCTGTTTTTTTGCTTTTACGAATAAACCCATGCGACCGATCCCGAGAATAGAAGTGCTTCGGCAACTTGCCGCGCGAATGATGCATTCAATCAATTTTAATTCATCGCATGAGAAAACAGTCTAAAAAATGAAATATTGATAATAAATTTTCAAGAAAACACCACGAATGTCACACGACTCCAAAAACCATCGCTCAAAACACCTCACGGATAAACAGCAGCGGCTCGCTCTTGAACACGCCGATGGTTTCACGCGCCTGTCCCGGCAGGTAGGGAATCAGCGAGCGCAGCATCAACGAGCCCTTTTGCGTCACCGGCGCGGCCGGCTTGGCCAACAGCAAGCTGCCATCGCCCTGCTGCAGCAAGCCGCTGTCGAGCGGTAGCGCGGTAGCGGCGGGCATCTGGGCCTCCGTCAGATTGACATAATTGGTCAACTGGAAATTCTTGCGCAGCAAGGCCGTGCAGATATCCGACGCATTGCTGACGAACACCGTGCCGTTCCAATATTGCGCGGCCAGCGGCACCAGCAGCGCGCGCCGTTCCGAACCATATATATTGGCGACCTGCATGCGGCCGTGGCGCAACTTGGTATTGCCGAGCGCCACGCTGGCCGCAGGGGTAACGGCCAGTCCATTGACGCTGGAAATGAGCGCCCCGTCGGCGTCGCTGATGGCCACCATCAGCGAAAAATTGTCGTACGGCCCATCCTGGCCGCTGGACAGCCGGTTAAAACTATAGAGCACCGCTACGCCCGTCGCAGTGGGCGGGATAGCCTGCTGCAAGCCGGGAGATGCCAGGGTCAGCATGCCGGCACCGGCGACGCCGGCCTGCACCGTATAAATCGTATTGTCGCCGCTAAACTTGATCAATTCGCCCGCCGACAGGCCGCCACTGCCGGCCAATGTCACTTGCGTGCTGCCCACCGCGTAGCCGGCACTGTCGGTGGCGTAAGAACGGCCGCTGCGGCCCTGGCTCCAGGCAAAGGCCGGAAAGGCGGGCGACAGGCGGCTCGCGGCCAGCGCCGTGTTGCCATCGCGGACACCCACGGCCACGCCGGCCAAGGCGGGATAGGCACTGCCATAACGCCCTAGGATCTGATTGCCCTTGCTCAAGGCCGTCGCGCCCAGCACGACGCCCAGTTCGCGCTGGCTCATATAGGTAAAGTCGCCGCAGGCGGCCGTCAGAGCGCCCGTGAGCGCGTAGTGGTCGGGGAAAAAGCGGCCGAAGACAGGTGCCGGGCTTTGCGTCTGGTTGGCGATATTGCAGCCAAACTTGCCATTCACGGCCGTATTGCTGCTGCTGCCGATCACGCAGTCGCCAGGCTGGTCGACGCTGGTGTAGGAATTGTCGAGCACTGCTTCCGGCAATATGCGGAAGGTGCCCACATCGCTGTACGTCACGCCGCTGCTGCTGGCCTGGCCGCTGGCCAGCACCGCCGGTCCAAGCGGAAACGGACTGGCGTTGGAGCTTGAACTCAGACGGTCGCTATAGTCGCTGGCGCTGACGAAGCCGACGATTTTTTGTCCCGCGGCGGAATTGTCGACCAGCGGCGTGCCGTTATAGCCGGCGACGGCCGCCGCGCCCAGCGTGAACTGGGCGCCCGCCGCCAGGCTGGGCGTGCCGCTCAGGGTGCTGTTGCTCATGTTCGAGCTGAGCGTAAATTGCTGTGGCCGCACGGCGAAACTGTCGGTCGAGCAACCCACATTGGCGCTGCCGCACACGGCCGCGGTGCAAGTCACGCGCACGCGCACGTCGCGGTAGGCGCCGTACCTGGGCGCCACGGCGCTGATGGCGGTGGCCGGGACGCTGACATTCGCGCTCGAATAGCCGCCTGTGAACGCCACCAGGCCCAGCGGAATCACCGCCGTCTGGGTGAGCGGGCAGTTATTCGCCCCCAGCGCCACGCCGGTGGCGGTATTGACCAGCAAATCCAGCGTGGCCGCGCCGTTGAAGCTCGTTTCCAGGCCGCCGTCCGTCTTCAGCTTCACCAGGTCCAGCTTGAAGGCCGTGTCGGCCAATTTGGTATTTAGGCGGGCATAGCTGATGCTGTTGGTACTGGGCGTGCAGCGGGGCGACGTCGCTTCACAGGCATTGAAGCGGGCCACCGCGCAGGCCTTGATCACCAGCGACTGGTCTTCCTGCTCCGTGAACTGGCCATCCGTCACGTTCACGCTGACGGTAGCCGCCGTGCCGCTGCTCAGGCCGAACACGGCCTGGTATTCGCCGTTGAACAGATAGGTCGCCACGCCATCGTTCAGGGCGCCATTATTGAGCACGCCATAGCCGGCGATCAAGGCCCAGTCGCCTATGCCGTTCGATGTGCTCAGCTGAATTTGCGTGGTGTTGTTGGGCATCACGATATTGTTATGGTTGACGTCATGCGCCGTGACCGTGAGCGTACTTTGCTGGCAAGTCAGGCCCGTGCCCGCATTCGTCACCGCATAGTGGTTCAGGCAGCCGGCCTGGCTCAAGTTCTGGTCGCGCTGCACCAGCGCCAAACCGCCTTCATAATTGTAGGCGCGCAATTCATCGATGGCCCCGTCAGTGGAATTGCCGCTGCCATTGAGCCCCGTCGCCCCACTGCGGTTATCGCCGATATACAAGCTGCCGATGCGCGGCGACACGACCGCCGCCGTGGTAAACGCCGACTCCTTTTGCAGCACGCCATCGACGTAGATGCGCAGGCGGTCGCTATTGGCCGCTGCCAGCGCATTGAAGCTCCAGCTGACCGAAATATGCTTCCAGGTACCGGCAGGCACGCTATTGGCAGCCGTTTCCACCACGCGCTGATTGCCCAGGCTATCCGTGACGACGAAGCGCAGGGCGCCCGTGCTGCGCCGCACGAGAAAAAACCATTCATTATTCATTTGCGTGGCGTCGAGCAGTTGCGCATCGCGCGCGCCGCTGCCGGACCAGGCCGTGTTGGCCTTGTACCAGAATGTGATGGTGCCGGCACCGCCCATGGTGCCGGGCACCGACAGGCCACTGTCGATCGCATTGATGGCGGTGGTGCTGGTGTTGAGGGGAAAGCTGGCGGCACGGCAGACGCGGCCGGCGGCGATCGTCTGTGCGCTGCCCAGCACCGTGCCATCGCGCCCGTTGCCGCTGGTGTCGGTTACTTGGTCGGGCGTATCGTTCCAGCTGGGCTGCTCCATGCGGTACTCGATCACGGGGCGGGGAATGTAAAACTTGATCGCCGAATTCGTGACGGGGAAACCTGTTTGCGGCGTGTCGTAATCGTTGCTGTCCGCTTGCCAGCCTATCTGCCCCAGCTTGCCGGACGGCCCCGCCACGGCGGCGCCATACTGATAAACGAACTCACCGTTTTCCTGCAAGATCAATTGCAGCGTATAGGAACCCGTGGGATTGGCCCCCGTGGTCCATTCCGGTACCTTGTTCCAGGTCACCACGAAGCTGCGATACGGCGCGGTGCCGATGGTGGCGTAGCTGATGTAGCAAGTGAGACGGCTGGCGCAGGCCGTGTTGTAGCTGGGCAGTTCCAGTTTCGACGTGGGATCGAGGTCGTTGCCATAGATACGCATGGTGTAATTCAAGCTGCTGTCCGGATAGGGCAGCGTCTGCACCGGACTGCCATAACCGCAAGTGACATTGTTATTGAATTGCACCCGGCCGTTGGTCATCACGCGCAAAGTGGTGAAGGCCACGCCCGAATACATGAAGCTGAAGCCGATGGGCAAGGCATCGCTGAGCGTGTCGTCGAGGATGGGCGGCGTGGTGCCGCAGCCCGTAGAGCCGTTGAATCGGTAGGGCGAGGTGTTATAGCCGAGCTTGGCATGATTGCTGGCGTCGATCCAGCTGTAGGCAAAACTGGTATTGGCGTAGGTTGCCGCCTGGACCGGCGCGCAACAGAACATGGCCAGAGCGGCTATCCATAACGCGATAATTGCCTGCATGTTGCTCCTTTAGTTAGCCTTGCTTAAAACTCCGCCTGCACGACGCGCTGGACGTAATCGGGATTATTGGTGGCGTTGGCGGTGGCGCAAACGCCACCCACAGGCTGATTACAGGCGGTGGCAATCACCTGAAAACGGGGCAATGCGCCCGCCGCCGGCGTGCAGCGGACGGTGACGCTAAAGCCGCTCAGCGCGCCATTCGCGGGCAAGACAAAATCGCGGCTGACGACACAACTGCCGTTGACGCGCTGCCGGTACACGCCCCACTCCATGCCGGCGCGGGCCGCCTGATAGGCGCGCGCGCCCTGCACGTCGAGCGCCGACTCGGCATGCTGCATGGTAGAGACGGAAAGCAACGCCACGCCCAGCGCGGACAGCACCACCAGCAGAAAAATGGCGGTGACGATGCTGAAGCCGCGCGCCGGGCGGCATGGCCGGCACCGGCGAGGTATGGGGTGGTGGGATATCGTCATGGCGAATTATTGACCTGTGCCTGTTGCACCAGCGTGAGCTGGCCAGCGTTGCCGCCGGGCGCGCCCAGCGTCAGGCTGACGCTGACCAGGCCGCGCTGCACGTTGGCCAGGGTATCGAAGGAAAAGGCGCAACGGGCCACCTGATTGGCCATCAGCGCCGCGGACGGCGCGCCGGCCAGCGCCGCTGTGCTCACCGGCTGGGCCACCTGGATCGCATAGCCGGCATAGCGCGTCAGCGTGCCCGAGCCGTTCGCATTCGGCGCGCAATGATAGGTCACTACCGTACTGACCACTTGAAAACGATAGCTGGGGGAAGGCATGGATGGTGTTTGCGCGACAAAGGGGTTCTTGGCCAGCGTGACATCGTTGCCGCTGATGGAAGCGACCTGGGCGCGGTTGCATGGGCCGCTGCAATTGTAGGCATTCACGGGAGGCTGACCGCCCAGGTTATTAACGACAATAAAGTCGCCGGGAACGATGGCTTGCAAGCCGGATGGCGCGGCGCCCACGATGGTGAAGCTGTTCGGTTTGCTTACCGGCGTGCTGGGATCAAAGGCCAGCACATTGCCCGGCGTTAAGTTGAGGTCATCGTCTTCCGACAGATAGCGTCCGCCCGTCTTGGTCAGCAGCAACTCCAGATAGCTGCCGCTCTCGTTGTTCGTCACGCGCACGCTGTTGGGCAAGGCCAGGCGCACGTCGCGCGTGATGCGCCGCGATGCCGTATCGGCCGCGTCGGCCAGTTCGGCGCGAGCGGTCACATCCAGGTAGCTTTGCACGGGGGCACGGATAAACACCGTCACCATGCCGGCAACGATGGCCGTGATCACCATCACCACGATCAGTTCGATCAAGGTGAAACCGCGCTGCCGGGGGAATGGAAAAGTCATCATGGGACGGCATCCCCCGCATAGCGCGTGCGGTAGCCGGCCAGCACGAGCTGTTGATTCGCGCCGTAAGTCACGGTAACCGTGATGCGCAAGACATTCATGTTGACGGGCGCGGCGACGGAAGGCAGCCTGGCGTCGGCTGGCCCCAGTCCCGCGTCCGGTTCAATGGTCACGCTCACCACATAGCCGGCAGGAAAAGCGGTTCCGGCCGCGTCATCGGCATACACGACGGGAGCATTGAAGGCCCGCACATAGTCGCTGACATTGTAATAAGGCCGGCCCGTGGCCGGCACCGTCGCGCTGACATTTTGCGGCGTACTGCAACCGTAGGGGTTGGTGGCGCTGTCGAACGGCGCGGCATTCTTCGCTGTCTCGGCCGCCGGATCGGCGACCGGATCACAAAACGTAAACCGTGCCCCTTCGATCTCATCGAGCATGGCTTCGGCGATCGCCAGCGCCTGCTTGCGTAATTGCGGATCGGCGCTGCTGGCCGTGGTGCGGGCGAAAATTTGCAGCAGGCCAACTACGGCGATGCTGACCACCACGATGAAGATGACCAGCTCGATCAAGGTCACGCCCCGCTGCCCCGTCATGCGCGCCGGCAAGCGTGCCGCCTCGGCGCCGGACCTAGTCATGGACATAGCCGGTCTCCCCTTCGACCACGATGTTGCGCGTCATGCCGCCGCTCATGCCGATGCCGATGCTGACGCGCGCAGGAAAGCTGGAGACGGGTTCGGTGTCAGTGGACTTGTAAGGACGGCCCAGGGCATTGAAGTAAAAGGCGGCCGCTTCCAGCGGCACGCTGTAGCTGATCTTGTTGGGCGCACCCTCACACAGCCACGCTGTGGCATTCGCACAGGCGGCCAGGGTGGCCTTGCGGCCGCTGTTGCTGCCGGCCGGCGGCAAGACGCGGTTGGCCACCTCGCAGGCGGCGCTAAAACACAGGGCGATGCTGCTGTTGTTGAGCCGGACGAACACGGGCCGGTTTTGCGCGATCGCCAGTTTTTGCGCATAGCGCAGCATGCTCACGTTTTGATCGGCAAAGCTGCGCGCGTCAAAGCTGTCTGGCTGGAAAAAGCGCGGCATGGCGACGGCCGCCAGCAAGCCGCCCACCACCAGCACGGCGATCAGCTCGACCAGGGTGAAGCCGCGCTGCCGGCGCCCACGGCTGGCTGGTCCGGCAAACATCAAACCTGCTGGAAACAGCATCATGTACGCCTGTGGCAATGAGCGGCATGCCGGTTGACACATGCCAGGAAGAATAAAAAACGCCTGGTAAACCAGGCGGATTGCATGCGGCGCGGATGGCCGCCGCATGCGGGGATTACGTCATTAGCAACTTGGAGATGCAGTGGCAGGTGTGGTGCCCACTATCGGCGCGGCATTGACTGCGGCGGCGGCTGTATAGGTAAACGAGCAGGTAGCATGGGCGGCGTCAGCGGCGATCGTTAACGGTCCCGTGCCCGTCACAGTAAAATCCGGTGCCGCGATGCCGGCCGCCGCGAGGATGCCGGTGGCGTTAGCACTAGGATAGCCGTTCGTCAGAGTAACGGCAAGGCCTTCCATTGTCACCGAAGGGGCTGCTGCGATCGCACCATCGACCAGCCATTGCGCATGGGCCAAGGCAGCGCCTGCCTGCACCGAGGCGCGGGCACCGTTGATTTTCGCCAGGCGGGCGTCAGCCGACAAATTGATAAAACGTGGAATCGCGGTAGCCGCCAGTATGCCCAGGATGACGATGACGACGATTAACTCGATCAGCGTAAAGCCCGCTTGGGCACTTTGTTGAAAACGACGAATCGACTGCTTATTATTGCTGAGCTTCATGCTGATCTCCAAAAAATCAAAAAAACAATGCTGGCAAAATTTGCCGACAGAATAAAAAAACTATTTCAGCCAGCCCGCCTCGCCCATCTGTATCAGGGCCACCTCCGGCGCCTCAGCCGGGGTTGAGGGCTTGGCCGGAGTAGCGGACGCTTGCCGCAAGCTTACCTTGAATTGAAGCAACTCGGAACGGTATCCGCTAAAAGTGTTGCCTCTATTTAATATATATATTAATTCTGCATTACTTTGATCAAAAAACCAATGACTTTGGGGAAGTTTTGTTATCTCCGGCGCCGTAAAGGCACCCAAATAATTGCGCGGCTTTTCAGCCAGCCAATCGACGGGATTCCGCCCGGCTAGCGCCGACAACTGGCTTTGCCGGTCAGTCGCATACAGTTTCAGCACTTGCATGCGCAAGCCTGCCCGCAAAGCCACTATCGTTTGCTGCACCGCAACCCGCTCAGCTTCCTGCTGAAGGGTGGCAAGCCGGCTCAGCAGCACGACCGCCAGCACGGCGATGACGGACACGACAACGGCCAATTCAAACAAGGTAAAACCCCGGCGCCTTGCATTGCCAGCCATCATGCTGTTTTTTGGCGAATGGCGTTGCGTCATTTATGCAGGGCCACCTTGCCCAAGTCCCACACCGGCAAGAAGATCCCCAGCGCCAGCACCAGCACCATGACGCCAAGAAAGGCGATCAGGATGGGTTCGATTTGCGAGGACAGGGTCTTCAATTCGTAATCCACTTCACGCTCGTACATCTGGGCGATTTCATTCATCAACTCGTCCAGTGAACCGGACTCTTCGCCGACGGCGATCATTTGCAGCACCACCGGCGTGAAGACCCCCGCCGTCACCGAGGTGCGCAAGATGCTGTCGCCGCGCTCGACGCCGTCGCGCATCTGTTCGACCCGCGCGCACAAATACGCGTTATCCACCGTTTGCGACACCACCGTCAGCGCCTGCACGATGGGCACGCCGCTGGTGCTGGACAAGGCGAAGCTGCGCGCAAAGCGCGCCATCGTGCCTTTCAGGATGATCTTGCCGGCGATGGGAAAACGCAACTTGTAGCGATCCCACGTGTAGCGGCCTGGCACGGTGCGCAACCAGGCCCGGAAAGCGGCGATCCCGGCAATCGTCAGCGCCAGCAATATCGGCCAGTAATTGACCATAAAGGCCGAGGTGCCGATCAGGATGCGGGTCATCAAGGGCAATTCGGCGTTGAAACTGGCAAACACTTTGACGAATTGGGGAATCACGAACATATTGACGATGACCATGGCGATCAGCATGGCAGCAATGACGAAGCTGGGATAGCGCGTCGCCGTCTTCACCCGCGCCCGCATTTCGCGGTCAAACTCAAGGTGATCGAACAGGCGCAGGAAGACTTCGTCGAGGCGCCCCGTCATTTCCCCCACGCGCACCATGGACAGGTAAAACGGCGAAAACACGTCCGGATGGCGGCGCATCGCTGCCGACAATTCGCGTCCGGCATCGAGCGATTCGCGCAAATCCTTGATCACGCGGCCGAAGGACGGGCTGATGGAAGACTCCTGCAAGCCGGCCAGGCCGCGCATGATGGGCACGCCGGCCTTGAGCAGCGTATAGAGTTGGCGGCTGAACAATTGCACATCGATGGAACTGACTTTTTTCTCCATCAGCTTTTGCCACCAGCCTATGTCGGTGCTGCTGGCGACGGTTTTCTTGGTCAGCAGGATTTCCACCGGCGTCGCGCCGGTGGCAAACAGCTGGTCAGCGACAGCGCCGCTATCGGCCCCTTCCAGCACCCCCTGGAGCAGATCGCCGCCCGCGCTGCGGGCCTTGTAGGCAAAGAAAGGCACGTCAATCCTCTGTCTGGTTGCTGATGCGCATGGCTTCCATGACCGTCGTGCGGCCCTGTATCACCAGTTGCACCGCATGACGACGCAAGGTCGCGCCCGCCATCTGGGCCAATGCCACCTTCATGAAGTGCGAAGGGTCGGCATGATTGGCCGCATCGGCCACGGCGCGCGTGATTTCCAGCAATTCGTACACGCCCGTGCGGCCCCGGTAACCCATGCCGTTGCAATGCGAGCAGCCCTTGCCGTGGAAATACTGGTTGCGCTCGACCAGCTCGCCCAGCTCCATGCGCAGCCATTCGTATTCGTTGGGCGTGGGCACATACGGCGTGGTACAGCTTTCGCAGATCACGCGCACCAGGCGCTGCGCCAGCACGGCTTGCAGCGAACTGCCCACCATGTAGCGGGGCACGCCCATGTCCATCAGGCGCAGCGGCGTACTGATGGCGTCGTTCGTGTGCAGGGTCGACAGCACCAAGTGACCCGTCATGGCGGCGCGCAAGCCGATCTGCGCCGTTTCCTGGTCGCGCATCTCGCCGACGAGCACGATATCGGGATCTTGCCGCAGGGCTGAGCGCAGCACGCGCGCAAAGTTCAGCTCGATCTTGTCGTTCACTTGCACCTGGTTAATGCCAGCCAGGCGGTACTCGACCGGGTCTTCCACCGTGATCAGCTTTTTTTCCACCGAATTGAGTTCGGCCAGCGCGCAATACAAGGTCGTCGTCTTGCCGCTGCCGGTCGGCCCCGTCACCAGCACCAGGCCGTTCGGGCGGTGCACGATGGCGCGGAAGCGTTCCACCAGCTCGGGCGGCATGCCGATGGCGTCCAGGCGCAGCGAAGTGCCGGCCTGGTTCAGCAGCCGCATCACCACCGATTCGCCGTGCTGGGTCGGCATGGTCGAGATACGCACGTCGATGCGCTGGTTTTTCACGCGGATGGCGAAGCGGCCATCTTGCGGCAAGCGCTTCTCGGAAATATCCAGGTCCGACATCAGTTTCAGGCGCAGCGCCAGCGAACTGGCGATCTTGATGTCAGCTTCCGTCTGCAGGTGCAACACGCCGTCGATGCGGAAGCGGATCTGCAGCCGCCCTTCCTGCGGTTCGATATGAATATCCGAAGCGCGCACCTGGGTGGCGTCCTCGAACACCGATTGCAGCAGCTTGACGATGGGCGCCTCTTCCAGGCCCGGATTGGCGGCCAGCGCGCCAAAGTCGACGGACACGTCGCCCAGGTCTTGCTCCAGCTCGCGCGTCAGGGTGGAGATATCCTCCGTACGGCGGTAGATGCGGTCGATGGCGGCCAGCACTTCCGTTTCATTGACGACAGCCAGCTCGATATGACGCTTGACCAGACGCGAGATTTCATCGTACGCAAACAGGTCGGTTGGGTCGGACATGCCGATCAGCAAACCCTCGCGCCGGTCTTCCAGCACCAGCGCGCGAAAACGGCGCGCCTGGGTTTCCGGCAGCAGGCGCACCAGCTCGGGATTGATGTTGTAGAACTTCAGGTTAATGTAGGGAATGTCCAGCTGGCGCGCCAGGGCACCGGAAATCTGCTCTTCCGTCACATAACCATGTTCGACAAAGACGCGGCCCAGCTTGCGGCCAGAACGCTTTTGCTCCGTCAAGGCCAGGCCCAATTGCTGTTCCGTCAGCAACTCCTGCTGCACCAAAATTTCACCGAGCCTGACTTTCTCTGGCCTTGCCATGCTTGCTCCTCGACAGATTCAACAGATGCTACACGCCAGCGGCGCGCGGGGCTATTTTATTCCAGAACCTGTTGTTTCTTAAAGAAAATACATTCCGTGGCTTGATTTTCGCGCATTTCAACACTCTGCAAGGAAACACTTGCCGCCCACCTGCGCCCACGGCAATAATGGTGGTCGTACGCCGTCTTGCCTGCCGACCATTACCCTATGAACGCCTGCGCCATCGAGTTTCACAACGTGCATCTGCAATTGGCGGGCAGCGCCGTGCTGCGCGGCGTCGACCTGCAGGTACGCGCGGGGGAATTGTTCGGCCTGGTCGGTGTAAATGGCGCGGGCAAGACTTCCCTACTGAAATGCCTGCTCGACTTCTGCACGCCCGAGCGAGGCGAGATCGCCATTTTCGGCGTGCCGCACCGGCACGGCGCGGCACGCCAGCCCTTGTCCTTTCTGCCGGAACGTTTCCAGGCGCCCTACTACCTGACAGGCGACGACTTTCTGCGCTATCTGTCGCGCCTGCACAATGTGCGTCCCGATGCGCAAGCGCTGCGGCAAGTCCTGGGCGCACTGGACCTGGCGCCGGACGCCTTGCTGCGCCCCGCGCGCGACTATTCGAAAGGCATGATGCAGAAACTGGGGCTGGCCGCTTGCTTGCTGTCGGGCAAGCCGCAACTGCTGCTGGACGAGCCGATGAGCGGACTCGACCCGAAGGCGCGCGCGCAGTTCAAGCAAGTGCTGCGGCAGGCGCGCGCGCAAGGTCGCGGCGCCCTGCTCACCTCGCATGCGCTGGCCGATGTGGAAGAATTGTGCGACCGCATGGCCATTTTGCATGGGGGCCGCATCGTGTTCACAGGCACGCCCGCCGAATGCCGCGCGCACCATGGCGGTGTGGCGGGCGCCAGCCTGGAACAGGCTTTCCTCAATTGCATCGCGGCATGAACGCCGACACGCACGCCATGCTACAGGCGCCGTCCGAGCGGCCTTACGCACCATCCCCGCACGGCATGTACCTGCGCCATTTCGGCTTGCGCACGGCGCCCTTCGGCATTACCCCGGACCCGGCCTTCTTTTATACGGGCAATACACGGGGCGCCCTGCTCGATGCGCTGCTATATGCCGTCACGCAAGGCGAAGGCATCATCAAGCTGACGGGCGAAGTGGGCAGCGGCAAGACCATGCTGTGCCGCATGCTGGCCGAACGCCTGCCGCCCCAGATGGACGTGCTGTACCTGCTCAATCCCCGATTGGAACCGGACGAAGTCCTGCACGCCATCGCCGCCGAACTGGGCCTGGCACTGGACGGCTGCCGCGCCGATGCCGTGCTGCGCGCCCTGCATGGCGAGCTGATCGCCCGGCATGCGGCCGGGCGCCAGGTGGTGCTGCTGGCCGAAGAGGCGCAAGCCATGCCGGGCCCCACCCTGGAAGCACTGCGTCTGCTGACGAACCTGGAAACTGCTAGCCACAAGCTGCTGCAAATCGTGCTGTTTGGCCAGCCGGAATTGCAGCACACCCTGGACTTGCCCCAGTTCCGCCAGTTAAAGGAACGCATCACCCACAGTTTTACCGTGCCATGCCTGCCGCAGGCGTTGTTGAACGATTATCTGGCGTGCCGCCTGGCCGCCGCCGGCCGCATGGGGCCGCTCGTTTTCACCCCGGCCGCGCTGCGCCTGCTGGCGCGCGCCGCGCAAGGCATCGTGCGCAGGATCAACATCCTGGCCGACAAAGCCTTGCTGGCCGCGTATGCGGACGATGCGCAGCAAGTGAGCGCGCACCATGTGCGCCTGGCCATCGCCGACAGCCCCTTCTACCGCGCCCCATGGCACGCAGGCAAGCTGCTGGCGGGGGCCTTGAGCGCGCTGATGCTGGTACTGGCCGCTGCGCTGCTGTGGCAATGGCTGGCAAGCAGCCAGGGCCAGACAGCGGCGGAGATGGCGCCGGCTTCGAGCCCCCCGTCCAGCACTATCGCGCACGCCGATGCTCGGACGGCAGCACCGTCAACGCTGCTCGACAGCAAGCTGGCCGAATCGCGCGACTGGCTGGCACAGCAAGGGCCGCAGCAACTGGTGCTGCAGATCGCCAGCCTGCCAGCCAGCGAGACGGCCGCGGCAGAAACATTTTTGCAGCAGGCGCAGCAAGCCATCGGCCTGCGCGACATCCATGTCTTTCGCCTGCCTGGCGCATTTCCGAAAAATATCGCGCCAAATACGCCGCCCGGTACTCTGTCCGAAGCGCGGCAGGCGACGCCACCGCAGGCACCCAGCGGCGGCGCCGCGCGCCTGGCGATCGTCTACGGCAGCTTTGCCGACCGGGCCAGCGCCGAAGCCGTTTGGGCCAGACTGGCCCAGGCGTCGCCACAGAAAATATTGCTGAGCGACATAAACAGTATCCGCACGGAAATGAAAGCCTTGGCTACGGCAAAAACGGGACGTGGTACACCCTGACTTTATTTCTGCATATTGCCTCCCAAGCCTGCACAGCCGATTGCTTTTAGGCCATCATGCTGGGTAAAATTACAAAAGCACAACACGACTCCAAGGGCGAACTTTTCATGAATCAACACCCTATTCCTGTGCTGGCCTCTTGGGTCGCCTTCGCCTGCAGCACCCTGCTGGCCGGCTGCGCCGCGCATCAAACGCCGCTGTCGCCGAGCCACATCAATGCACCGCCCCGCCCCGCCGGCGCGATTCCCGAACCAGTACAGCAAAGCAGTGCGCTGGCAGCCCCCCTGCCGGCGCCCAAAGTGGAAACCTACAGCGTCACCGTGCACAAGGTGCCCGTGCAATCGCTGCTGTTTGCGCTGGCGCGCGACGCCGGCATGAATATCGACATCCATCCGCAGATCGAGGGCAGCGTCACCCTGAATGCGCTGAACCAGACCCTGCCGCAACTGCTGTCGCGTATCGGCAAGCAAGTCGATATGCGCTACGAAATCGATGGCAAGAACCTGACGGTGCTGCCCGACGCGCCCGTGTGGCGCAATTACAAGGTCGATTACGTCAACATCGCGCGCAGCACCAACAGTAGCGTGAATATTGCCACGCAAATTTCTACGGCCGGCGGTGGCGGTGGCAACACCAGCAACCCTGTCGGCAACACGCAAGGCAGCGGCGGCAATGGCAATAACAATTCGACCACCCTGGTGGTGAATCGTTCGGAAAATAATTTCTGGTATAGCCTGGAAAAAAATATCCGCGACCTGCTGCGCGAGACCACGCTCAACGACGTGCAGGTGGACCCACTGGCGCAGCTGAACCAGCAATTGACGAACGTGTCCGGCCAGCAGGGGCTGCAAGGACAGCCTGGACAGCCGCAGAACCAGGCTGGCAATGTCCCCGCGACGGGCGCGACGGGCCAGTACGGCGCCCAGCCGCCGATGCAGAATGGCGGACAGTATGGCACCCAATATGCGCCGGCACCGGGCCAGCAGGTGGCCAGCCAGAACGCCAATCCTGGCCAGCCGCTGGACGTGAACGGCATGCCGCTGTTGAAACTGGCCAACAAGGGCAGCCCCTCGTCGGTCGTCGTCAACGTGGAGGGCGGGCTGATCGCCGTGCGGGCCACGGGGCGCCAGCATGAAAAGATTGCCGCATTCCTCGACGCGGTCGTGCACAGCGCCAAGCGGCAAGTGCTGATCGAGGCGACCATCATCGAAGTGCGCCTGAGCAATGAATACCAGCAAGGCATCAATTGGTCGCGCCTGACGGGCAGCCTGCAGCTGCGCCAGGGGCAAGTGGGCACGGCAGCCCTGTCCAGCGGCGTCACGCCCAACGCCACGCCTGGCATTTTCCTGCTCAATTATCTGAAAGACAGTTTTTCCACCACCATCCAGTTGCTCGAATCGTTCGGCAAGGTGAAAGTGCTATCCAGCCCGAAGATCAGCGTGCTCAACAATCAGACGGCCATGCTGAAGGTGGTCGACAACAATGTCTTCTTTACCATCAAGGTGACGCCCGCCGTGATCAGCTCGACCGGCACCATCACCACGCCGGCCACGTATGAATCGAAACTGGAAACGGTGCCTGTCGGCTTCGTCATGAGCGTCACGCCGCAGATTTCCGACAGCGATGAAGTGACCTTGAACGTGCGCCCCACCATTACGCGCATCGTGGGCTACGTGCAAGATCCGAATCCGGCACTGGCCACGGCGAATGTGCAAAGCCGCGTGCCCGTGATCCAGGCGCGCGAGCTGGAATCGATCATGAAAGTGGGCAATGGCCAGATCGCCGTGATGGGCGGCCTGATGCAAGATTCCCTCGATAACGCCAGGGATGGCGTGCCGGGCCTGTCCAGCCTGCCTTTGGTGGGCAATTTGTTTACCTATCGCAATGAGGCGAGCAGCAAGACGGAGCTGGTGATCTTCATGCGCCCCGTAGTGGTCAAAGATGCCAGCGTCGATGGCGATTACCGCGACTACCGCTACCTGCTGCCCGGCCAGGCGCCGCTCAACAGCCAGCCGTACACGGATGGCCCGCCAGCGGCACCCGTTCAGCCGCAGGCGCGACTGCAGGGAGACTTCCCATGAGCTTGCTGATGCAGGCGCTCAAGAAGGCCGAGCGCGCCAAGCAGAACAGCCTTGCCGACGAGGAACTGGAAAAGCCGTCCGAAGCCTACGACCAGGTGCTGGAACTGGCACCGGCCGACGCCCTGCCGCTGCGTCCCGTGCCTGCCGCACCACCCGTGCAGCCTGCCAGCACCTTGAGCCTGGAACCGCTGCCGGATGCACCCGCGCCGCCCGCGCCCAGTGGCGCCCAGCCGGGTTCACAGCCAGGCTTACAGTCAAACCCGCAGCCAGGCCCGCCTCCCGAGCCGCCGCGTGCGCGCCCGGAACCGCCACCCGCCCGGCCACGCGCCAGCCGCAGCAATACGCCACCGAAAGGCCCCACGGGGCCCATCAGCGTCGACCCGGCCACCGTGCGAATGGCTGTACTGCTGGCGATCCTGCTGCTGGTGGCCGCTTCCATGGCATATTGGTACTGGCGCGCCAGCACCAGCCCGGGCGCGGGCGCCAATCTGCCCGGCGT
Source organism: Janthinobacterium algoris (assembly GCF_051380935.1). Lineage (NCBI taxonomy): Bacteria > Pseudomonadati > Pseudomonadota > Betaproteobacteria > Burkholderiales > Oxalobacteraceae > Janthinobacterium > Janthinobacterium algoris. The sequence goes on from NZ_JBNYXZ010000018.1 coordinate 78,740, forward strand.
GCCCATGCCGCTGACGGATGCCCCGGGCACGGCCGGTGGCGCCGCTCCCATCGTAGTGGTGTCGGCAACGGGGGCGACGCAGCCCGATGCTCCGCCCGCACCCGCCGCCTTGCCGCCGGACTACCCGCGCGACGCGCGCCAGCAAGCGGGTGCGGTGGAACAGCAGGCAAGAAACCAGCAGGCCATGATCCAGGCGGCGGCACAGGCCGCCGTGGCAGCGCAGCTGGCGCACATGGCGCCGCCCGCGCCCGCCAGCCTGCCGCCCGTGGCCGCGCCCGAGAATAGCCAGATCCAGGTGCAGCGCAGCGTTGCCGCGCTGCAAATCAACCCCGGCGTGCAGCAAGCCTACCAGGCCTTCAACGGGGGCCAGCTGGGTCTTGCTCGGCAGCAATATGAAACCGTGCTGCGGCAGGATGCGAATAACCGCGACGCGTTGCTGGGCCTGGCGGCCGTGGCCCTGCGCGAAAACCAGGGCGCGCAGGCGGCAGCGCTGTACCTACGTTTGCTGGAAATCAATCCCGACGATGGCGAGGCGCTGGCCGGCCTGATCGGCCTGCGCCAGGGCGACGTGGTGCAGAGCGAGGCAAAACTGAAAGCCATCCTGGCGCGCACGCCCGACAGCGCCCCCGTGCTGTTTGCACTGGGCAACGTGTATGCCAAGCAACGCCGCTGGAACGAAGCGCAGCAGCAATTTTTCCGCGCCTACGGCGCCGCGCCCGGCAATCCCGACTATGCCTTCAACCTGGCCGTGGGCCTGGACCGGCTGAACCAGCCCAGGCTGGCCGCCACGTATTACCAGCGCGCATTGACCCTGGCGCAAACCACGCCCGCCGCATTCGACCGGGCCGTGGTGCAAACGCGTCTGCGCGACCTGGCCGACCCGGCCATCATCACACCCCGTCAGGAATAAGCACTACATGGCAGAACAGGCAAAACTTCCGCTGGGCAAGTTGCTGATCCAGAAAGGCGTGATCAGCGAAGACCAGTTGCGCATCGCCCTGATCGAGCAGCGGCGCAGCAGCGAACCGCTGGGCAAGCTGCTCATCACCTTGGGCTTCGTCACGGAAGCGACCGTGCGCGAGGCGCTCAGCGAAAACCTGAAACAGGTCAGCGCGGACCTGGCGAGCCTGGTGGTCGACGCCATCGCCTTGAAACTGATCCCGAAAGACGTGGCCAAGCGCTACCGCGTGTTTCCCATCGTGTATGAACGGCAAGCCGACAACCTGATACTGGCCATGGCCGACACCAGCAACATCGTCGCGCTCGATCAAATCAGCGCCATGCTGGTCAAGGGCATCACGATATCCACCGTGCTGGTCAACGAATCGGACATTTCACGCGCCATCGACCAGTACTATGGCTTCGAACTGTCGATCGACGGCATTTTGCACGAAATCGAAACGGGCGAAGTCAGCTATCAAAGCATGGCCTCGCCGTCGGACGAATACAGCCAGCCCATGGTGCGCCTGATCGACGCACTGCTGGCCGACGCCGTGCAGAATGGCGCCTCGGACATCCATTTCGAGCCGGAACAGTCGTTCCTGCGCATCCGCTACCGCATCGACGGCATCCTGCGGCAAATCCGCAGCCTGCACAAATCGTACTGGCCGGCCATGGCCGTGCGCCTGAAGGTGATGTCGAATATGAATATCGCCGAGGCGCGCGCGCCGCAGGATGGGCGCATCAGCATCAAGTTTTCCGGGCGGCAAATCGACTTCCGCGCCTCGGCGCAGCCCACCACGCATGGCGAAAACGTCGTGCTGCGCGTGCTGGACCGGCAAAAAGGCATCGTCCCGCTGGACTCCCTGGGCCTGGCCGAGGCGGAACTCAACTTGCTCAAATTAATGATCGCGCGCCCCGACGGCGTGATCCTCGTGACGGGCCCGACGGGCAGCGGCAAGACCACCACCCTGTATTCGATACTCAACCATATCAATACGGAAAGCGTCAACATCATGACACTGGAGGACCCGGTCGAGTATCCGATGAACATGATACGCCAGACCTCCGTCAACGAATCGGTCAAGCTGGGCTTTGCCGACGGCATCCGCTCGATGATGCGGCAAGACCCGGACATCATCCTGGTGGGCGAGATCCGCGACCGCGAAACGGCGGAAATGGCATTTGCCGCCGCCATGACGGGCCACCAGGTGTATTCCACCCTGCATACAAGCTCGGCCATCGGTTCCGTCGCGCGCCTGCTCGACATCGGCATCCTGCCCGACATCATGGCCGGCAACATCATCGGCATCGTGGCGCAGCGCCTGGTGCGCCGTTTGTGTCCGCACTGCAAGGAAACGACGGTCGCCGACGACGTCGAGCGCCGCCTGCTGGGCTTGACGGCGGACGATGCGCCCGTGTCCATCTGCCGCGCTGTCGGCTGCGAGCGCTGCGTGCACCAGGGCTACAAGGGCCGGCTGGCCATCATGGAAATCCTCAAGATGACGGCCGAACTCGATGAATTGACGGCGCGCCGCGCGAGTAGCCGCGAATTGAAGAACGCGGCGCGCGCGGCCGGCTTCAAGGGCATCGTCGACGATGGCATGCGCCGCGTGCTGGAAGGCGTGACGACCCTGGAAGAAGTGGGCCGCGTGGTCGACCTGACGGAAAGGCTGACCTGATGGCGCAATATGTCTACCGCGCCATGGATGCCGCCGGCGCCCTGATTCCCGGCAGCATGGAGGCGGCCAACGTACCGGACCTGGAAGCGCGCCTGCACCGCATGCAACTCGACTTGATCGATTGCAAAATCACGGGCCAGTATCTGGTGCTGCTGGGCAAGCGCATCATCCACCGCCGCGACCTGATCAATTTCTGCTTCCACATGGAACAATTGACGGGTGCCGGCGTGCCCATCCTGGAAGGCTTGAACGACTTGCGCGAAAGCACGGATCACCCGCGCCTGCGCGAAGTCGTCACGGATCTCATTGAAAGCATCGAGGGCGGCTTACCTCTCTCCGGCGCGCTGGCCCAGCATGGTGACATCTTCGACGCCACATTCACCAGCCTGATCCTGGCGGGCGAACAAAGCGGCAGGATCGCCGAGGTGTTCAAGAACTTGTCGGAAAGTTTAAAATGGCAGGACGAGCTGGCCTCGCAGACGCGCAAGATCATCATGTACCCCGTCATCGTGGCTATCGTTGTGGCGGCCGTGACGTTTTTCCTGATGATTTACCTCGTGCCACAGCTGACGGCCTTCATTCGCAACATGGGCGGCGAGTTGCCGCTGCATACGCGCGTGCTCATTGCCGTATCGAATGTCTTCATCGCCTACTGGTATCTGCTGCTGGCCTTGCCCGTACTGCTGTTCTTCGGCCTGCGGGCCCTGATCCGCCGCAGCGAGGCGGCCCGTTATGCCTGGGATGGCTTGAAACTGCGGCTGTGGCTGGTCGGGCCAGTGCTGCACAAGATCATCCTGGCCCGCTTCGCCACGTTTTTTGCCCTGATGTATGCTTCCGGCATCACCATACTGGAATGCATGCGCCTGTCCGAAGGCATCGCCGGTAACCAGGTGGTGGCGGCCGGCCTGCGCCGCGCCGCCCAGCTGATCAGCGAGGGCTACGGCGTCACCGCCGCCTTCCAGCACACGGGCATCTTTCCGCCGCTGGTGATCCGCATGCTGAAGGTGGGCGAAGCAACGGGTTCGCTGGACACGGCCTTGCGCAATGTCAGTTACTTTTACAACCGCGAAGTGAAGGAATTGATCGAAAAAGTGCAGGCCATGATTGAGCCGGCCATGACGGTCATCCTCGGCCTGCTGCTGGGCTGGATCATGTTGTCGGTGCTGGGGCCGATTTACGACACTATCAGCACAATCAAGATCTGAGGCCGCCGTGTTCCGCAAACAATTACTCTACATTACCAGCGACGCCCTGTGCGCCTACGACTGGGACCACGGCGTGCTGGGCCAGGGCCAGACCTTCCCCGCCAGCGCAACCGGGCTGGACGACTTCGCCGCGTGGCTGGAAGATACGCAGGCACAGCGGTCAGGCGTGCCCGCCTACCTGCTGACGGATCTGATCGAGGAAGATTTCCAGCGCCAGCTGCTGCCCCACGTGCGTGGCAAGGCGGGCCGGGCGCTGCTGGAGCGGCGCAAGCAGCAATTGCACCGCGATACGCCCTACCGGGGCAGCACCCTGCTGGGCCGTGAAAGCACCGGCCGCCACGACGACCAGGTGCTGTTCTTTGCGCTGACCAACCCCACCTTGTTGCAGCCGTGGACGGAGGCGCTTGAGCACTTGCGCGTGCCCGTGGCAGGCATCTACTCAACCAGCCTGCTGAGTATTGCCCTGGTGAAAAAGCTGTCGATCGCGCACGAACACCTGCTGCTGGTGACGCAGCAATCGGGCGGCTTGCGGCAAAGCTATTATGAAAAGGGCCAGCTGCGCTTCTCGCGCCAGACCCTGGCCATCGCGCTCGACGGCGTGGCCGTGAATATTGCGCTGGAAACGGAAAAGACGCGGCAATTTCTCACCAGCACGCGCATGCTGGCGCGCGGCGACATGCTCAATACCGTCATCCTGGCGCCGGCAGCGCAGATCGCCAAGCTCGAACTGCTGTGCGACAACGGTGTCGAAGTGGCTTACCACTTCATCGACCTGCAGCAGGCCGGCGAACGGGTAGGCTTGCGCCAGACGCCGGCGCTGGCCGACGAATTGCTGCTGACCTTGCTGGGCAAGCATCCGCCGCCCAGCCATTATCCGCCCGGTGCGCTGGCCCGCTATTACCACTTCCAGCGCGCGCGCAACACGCTGTACGGCGCCAGCGCGCTGATCGGTGGGTCGGCCGCGCTGTGGTGCGCGATTAACTTGCTCGGCGGCATAGCCGACGGGGCCGCCACCCAGCGCCTGGCGCAGGAAACGGCGTCCTACCAGGAGCGCTACCGCATCGTCATGTCGGCGCAGCCGCCGGCGCCAGCCAAGACGCAAAACATGAAAGTGGCCGTGACCCTGGGCCAGATGATCGCCAGCCAGGCGCCGGAGCCGGGCCGGCTGCTGGGCATGCTGAGCGCCGCGCTGGACCAGGCGCCGCAGGTTGCGCTCAGCCAGCTGCATTGGCATGCGGGACGGGCGCCCGCGCGCGCCGCCAGTGGCCAGCCACCGCAGCAGCAGGGTGCGAGTGCGCCGCCCCGCAGCGCCATGGCCGGCATCCCTGTCGCTCCGCCGCAGGCGCTGCGCCTGGAAGCGGACGTGGCCATGCCGAACAATGACTACCGCGCCGCACTGGCCGCCATCACGGCCTTTGCGCAAACCCTGGCGCGCCAGCCGGGCATGCAGGTGACGATAGCGGAAACGCCGCTCGACCTGCGTCCCAGCGTGACCCTGTCCGGCAAGAGCGCCGCGCCGGCACCGGACAGCCAGGCCCGCTTTACCCTCTTGCTCGCGTGGCAGCCATGAGCGGCCCCGTCAAGCAAGCGCCCCTGCCCGGCATGCAGCGAACCGGCACGCCCACGCGTACCCTGCCCGCCTGGCTGGGCGAACTGCACCTGGTGCGCAACGCCCTGCTGTGCTTTGCGCTGACCCTGCTGGTCAGCCTGGTGCTGCTCAGCCTGAGCGCCGCCTATCGCATGCGCGAAGCGCAACAGTTGTACCTGGCCCAGCATACGCGCACGGCAGCGGCCACCCTGTTCAACCACGCGGAAGCGGAAAAGCAGGAAATCCGCGCCTACGAACCGCAATTTTTAGCCTTGCGCCAGCGCGGCCTGATCGGCGAGGAAAACCGTCTGGGTTGGATCGACGCCATCCGCCGCAGCCAGGAACAGCGCAAATTATTGCCGATCAGCTATGACATCAGCCCGCAGCAAGGGCTGCAAGTGCCGTTGCCCATGGTGATGGGGCAATATCATCTGCGCGGCAGCCGCATGCGCCTGCAGATGGATTTGCTGCACGAGATGGATTTGCTGAACCTGTTGGACGATTTGCGCCAGGCCGGCTATTTCGCCGTGCAGGATTGCACGCTCAAGCGCCAGGCGGCGGCCGGCGGCGGCAGTGGAGGGACGCCCACGCTGGGCGCCGAATGCGAGTTGCTATGGCTGACCTTGGGCAGCATGGCCGTGCCCGAACTGGAGCGGCCATGAAGTACACCCTCGTCCTGTGCGCACTGCTGGCCGGCAGCGCGCTCACGGCCCGCGCCCAGACACCGCAGCTGGGGCGATTGTTCCTGTCGCCCGAGCAGCGCGCCCAGATCGATGCGCAGCGCTACGGGCCGCCGGCGGCCGATCCCGCCCTGGCACCGCCCCCGCCGCCGCCATCGCCGCCACCCGCCCCGCCCGTGGAATTGAATGGCGTGGTGCTGCGCAGCAGCGGCCGCTCCACCGTCTGGCTGAACCAGGAAGCGCAGAACGAGCCGCACAACCGTCTCGCGCGCGACAAGTCCGGCGCAGCCGGCACCCTGACCTTGCGCCTGTCGACGGGCCAGGTGGTGCTGCTGAAACCTGGCCAGCGCTACGACCCGGCCAGCGGCACGGTCACCGAGGCACAGGAGGCACAGCCATGACGCCACGACACCCACATCGCCAGCGCGGCGCGGCCCTGCTCCTGCTGGTGGCAGTGCTGGGCCTGGGGGCGGCCAGCCTTTTGATCAGCGCCTTCGGCCGCAAGTCGGGCGAAGCCGAACGCCAGCAGCGCACCCTGGCCACCCTGGCGCAGGCGCACGAAGCCTTGCTGGGCTTTGCCGCCACGCAAGGCCGCCTGCCCCGTCCGGCCGCCTCCGCCCTCGACGGGCGCGAGCGGGCCGCCGACTGCACCGACGACGCCGAGTGCAGCGGCTTCCTGCCGTGGGTGGCGCTGGGCGTGGCGGGCAGTGACGCTTGGGGCAAGCTGCTGCGCTACAGCGTCACGCCGGAAATGGCGCGCGCACCCATCGTCTCGTTTTCCGCCATCGCCAACCGCGTCGTGCTGGGCCGCGACCGCCGCGGCGAATTCGCCTTCGTGGCGGGCCAGGCACTGTGCGACGTCAGCGCCCAATGCCTGCCTGTCGTGCTGTTTTCGCAGGGCAAGGATCATCACGGCACGGCCGCCAGCGGCGTGACGCAGATCAATACGGCACGCGACAATGTCGATGAAGCGGCCAACGACAGCGCCAGCCGCAGCTTCATTGCCCGCCCCGCCACCGACAATGCCGCGCTGCCGGGCGGCACCTTTGACGACATGCTCACCTGGATCACCTTGCCCACCCTGTACCAACGCATGCGCGCCGCGCGCAACCTGCCATGAGCGCACGCCCTCTGCCGTACCGCCGCCAGCGCGGCTTTTCCCTGATCGAGATCGCCATCGTGCTGGTCATCGTCGGCCTGATGATAGGCGGTCTGGTCACACCGTTGACGGTGCAGCTGGAGCAGCGCAAGGTGGCCGAGACGCAACAGGCGCTCAATGAAGCGAAGGAGGCGCTGACGGGCTACGCGCTGCGCTACGGCTACCTGCCGTGTCCCGCCATTTCCGCCGGCAATGGCCTGGAAGACCGGCGCGGCGTCCGCTGCAATGGTGAAAAACGCGCCGGTTTCCTGCCGTGGGCCACGCTGGGGCTGCGTCAAGGCGACAGCTGGAACAATCTGTTCCGCTACAGCGTGACGCCGGCCTTCAGCGACAGCGGCCAGCTCTTCAGCCTTTCCACGCCGCGCGACATCAGCATCGTCACGCGCAATGGCGGCGCGTTGTTGCAGGCGACGGCGCTGAACGACATCCCCGCCATGATCATGTCCCAAGGCAAGAACGGCTTTGGCGCCACAAGCGTGCAGGGCCAGCGCCAGGCTGTGCCTTTCGGCAACAATGTCGACGAGCGCAACAATGCATCGAACGCCACCACCTTCATCAGCCGCGCCGCCAGCGGCCCGCAGCAGCCAGGCGGCGAGTTCGACGACCTGGTTACCTGGCTGTCGCCGAATATCCTGTTCAACCGCATGGTAGCGGCCCAAAGGCTGCCCCGCTGATGCAGATACCCATGTCGATGCTCCGGCCCGCCCTCACCATCGCCCGCTACACGCTGCTCGAAGCGCTGCGCAGCCGCCTGCTGTGGCTATTCGTGCTGGCCGCCTGCGGCGCCGCCGCCCTGGCCGGCTTCCTGCAGCAACTGGCGCTGACGGAAAGCGGCGCCGTGCAGGCAGCGCTGCTGGCGGCCACCCTGCGCCTGGTCAGCGTCTTCCTGCTGGCCACGTTCATCATCACCAGTATGGCGCGCGAAGCGGCCGAGCGGGGCCTTGAATTGCTGCTGGCCCTGCCCATGCCGCGCGCGGCCTACCTGTTGGGCAAACTGCTGGGCTACGCAGCGCTGGCGGCCGTGCCCGCCTTGCTGTTCGGCCTGTTGATGGCGCTGTTCGCCGCACCCGCGCACAGCGCGCTGTGGGCGCTGTCACTGCTGGGAGAACTATGGATCGTCGCCGCCTTCAGCCTGCTGTGCGCGGCCAGCCTGCAACAGGCCCTGCCCGCGCTTGCCGCTACCGGCGGCTTCTATGTGCTGGCGCGCATGCTGGGCAGCCTGCAACTGCTGGCGCACGGCGCGCAGGCGGGCGACTCCTGGCTGCAGCGGGCCACGGCCGGCGCCATCGACGTGCTGGCCCTGCTCTTGCCCCGCCTCGACGCCTTTACGCGCACCGATTGGCTGCTGTACGCGACCGGCGACTGGCAAGCCCTGGGCCGCGTGGCGGCGCAGACAGCCATCTATGTCGGCTTGCTGGCCAGCTGCGCGCTGTGCGACTTTTACCGCCGCAACATCTGATGGCCAGCGCCCAGCGCCCCTGGTCGAGCGTGCCGCGCCCCCTGTGCTGGCTGCTGGCCGCATGTCTGCTGCTTCAGCTGGGCTGGCGCCTGGCGCAGCAGCACGCTCCCGCCCAGGCGCAGCCCCTGCCTGCGCCGCCGCCAGCGGCCGTGGCGCGCTTGGCCAGCCTGGGCGAGCCGCTGGCGATGTCGAAGGCCATGCTGCTGTACCTGCAATCGTTCGAAGACCAGCCCGGCGTCAGCCTGCCGTGGCGCCAGCTCGATTATGACCGCCTGGCCGGCTGGCTGGACACGGCGCAAACGCTCGATCCGCGCAGCCAGTACGCGCTGGTGGCCGCCAGTACAGTGTATGCGGGCGTGGCCGATCCACAGCGCGCGCGGCGCATGCTGGCCTTTGTCGCCGCCAGCTTTGCCGCCGACCCGGACCGTCGCTGGCCCGCCATGGCGCAGGCGGTGCTGGCGGCCAAGCACCAGTTGCACGACCTGCCGCTGGCCCTGTCGTATGCGCGCGAGTTGCGGCAGCTGGCGACGGGGCCGCAGGTGCCAGCCTGGGTGCGCGAGATGGAAGCATTCATCCTGGAAGACATGGACCAGCTCGACAGCGCCCGCCTGGTGATCGGCGGCCTGATCGCCAGCGGCCAGATCACCGACCCGCACGAGCTGGCTTTCCTGGCGCGCCGGCTCGACGAACTTGCCAAGCAACTTGCCGCAAAGAAAGGAAAGGTGGCGCCATGACCCGCCGCCCGAAATGCCATGCGCCCGATAACATTTGCAGTAAACTGCCATACCCAGCCCCAGCACTTTTTTCCAAGGAAATTCCCATGCCTCCACGTCGCCAGCACGGCTTTACACTCGTAGAAATCGCCATCGTCCTGGTCATTATCGGCCTGCTGCTCGGTGGCGTGCTCAAGGGGCAAGGCTTGATCGACAGCGCCAAGGTGAAAAACATCATCCAGCAATCGAATGCGCTGACGGCCGCCGTCAACGCCTACCAAGACAAATTCCGCGCCCTGCCCGGCGATGATATCCAGGGCACCGTGCACGTGCCCAACTCGGCCGGCAACGGCAATGGCGACGGCCAGATCGGCGACGGCCAGCCGCGCGAATTCACCTTGGCGCCGCAACACCTGGCGCTGGGCGGCTTCATCACGGGTTCCTACAACGGCACCTCGCAATTCATGACCAGCGCCCAGGGCGGCGCCGTCTACCTGTACAACGATGAAGTGGGCGGCCGCGCCGGCAATGGCATCCGTTTCGACAACTTGCCCGAGAGCTACGCCGAGCAGATCGACAGCAAGCTCGACGATGGCGTGGCGAGCACGGGCAGCGTGCGGGCGAACATGCCATATGGCAATGCCGGTGCTATCATCGCCCGCACCGCCGTCTTTTTCTGAGCCGCCAGTCACTATCAAAGGAATACCATGTCACTGCACCGCACACTCATCGTCTCCCTGGCCGCCGCCAGCGCCTTGCTGGGCGGCAGCGCGCAAGCCCAATACGTGGGGCCGACGGCTGGCCCGATCGCGCCCAGCAGCGTGGCTGCGATCCTGAAAAATCCCGTCGACGACCAGGCCGTCGTGCTGCGCGGCCACCTGCTGCGCAAAGTGGGCAAGGAGAAATATACCTTCTCCGACGGCACGGCGGAAATCCGCGTGGACATCGATGACAAGGTCTTCCTGAACCGCAAGATCGATGCCAGGACCCAGGTGGAAATCCGTGGCGAAGTGGAAAAAGACTTCATGGAAAGCCCGGAAATCGATGTCGATGTGCTGACCGTCGTCCCGTAAGCTTCCTTTGCCATCCCGCCGCCATGGCGGGATGCGCACCTCGCCCGCCTGCCATCAGCGCAGCGCAGCACGACACTGCATTTGTATTCCTTGCACAAGCTTTTTCCCACTCCAGAAACTAGGCTTGTCAGAGCAATCAATTTCGTCTAGCATCTTTTCATTCAAGGTCAGCCAGCGCCAGCGTGAGCCTGCCTGTCGACTCATCCATTCTGGGAGCTTTCCGGGTGCAAGATTTGCCTTCGATACGCTCACGAATTTCATGGCTGGTGTTCGCCTGGGTCATTCCGACGGCGCTGGTGTTTCTCCTGCTCGTGGTGCAAAGCTACACGCGCGAACGCGACCATGTCGTCAGCGAAACGGCGCAGGCGGCACGGGCAGTCGCCGCCACCGTCGAACGCGACCTGAGCGGCGCCCAGATGGCCGCGCGCATCCTCGCTGCCTCGCCTGCCCTGCAAGCCGACGACATCGGCGCCCTGCGCATCCTGGCCGACAGCCTGTTGCAGCCGGGCCTGGCCGTCAGTGCCTTCATCGTCTCTGACGCCAAGGGACGCCAGTTGATCAATACGGCCCTGCGCGCCAACCTGGCGCCGCCCCCCTTGCCGCAAAAATGGGCCGCCAGCATGCAGCGCGCGAGAGAGTACGGCAAGCCGCGGCTGACCAGCCTGCTGATGGCGCCGGACGACGTGCCACGGCTGGCCCTGAACCAACCCTTGCCGCGTGACAAAGGTCCCGCGTATGTGCTGACGGCGCTGTACCCGCCCGACTACCTGCCCGTGCTGCTGCGCGAGCTGCACCTGCCGGCCTACCTGGGCGCGGTCATCATCAATGCCGACGGCATCAACGTGGCGCGCACCCTGGCGCCACAGCGCTATGTGGGCCAGCGCAGCGCGGCGCCCCTGCTGGAACAGATACGCCAGGCGCGCGAAGGCGTGCTGCGCCATGCCACTCTGGAAGGCCTGGAGGTGTATACGGGCTTTCGCCGCGCCCCCGACGACAGCTGGACAGTGGCCGTCACGATGCGCACCAGCACGGTGGCCGAAGCCCTGCTGGGCTCGGTAGTCACGGGCTCGGTCGTCCTGGCCCTGCTGCTGGGTGCCGGCTTTGCCCTGGCCTGGCGCGTGGGCGGCCGCCTGGCCCGCACCTTGCAGGAACTGACCTTGCAGATCCACGCGCTGGCGCAGGGCAAACCCTTGCTTTCGAACAAGCACGCGGACCGCGAATCGGCCGACATGGCCAGCGCCCTGGGGATGCTGGAACGCGACTTGCGGCGCCACCGCACGCAGCTCGAAAGCCTGGTAGCCGAACGCACGCTGGCCCTGGAAAAATCCACGCGCCTGCTGGAAACCGTGTATGCGACGGCACCCATCGGCATGCTGTTCGTGGGCCTGGACCTGCGCATCGTCATGCTCAACCACTATCTGGCCGCCATCAACGGGGGCAGCGTGACGCAGCATCTTGGCCGTCCCGTGGGCACCATGCTGTTCGACGACGCCGTGCGCGCAGACGTGGAGCGCTGCGTGCGCCAGGTGATCGAGACGGGCATGCCCATCGTCGATATCGAATTGAAAGGCCACAGCGGGCAGCAGCGCGAACAGCTGAGCCACTGGATCGTCTCGTATCACCCGATTTTCGGCCCGGACCAGCAGTTGCTGGGCGTATCGGGCCTGTGGCTGGACGTCAGCGAGCGCAAGCGCAGCGAAGCGGAATTTCGCCGCTCGAAACATCTGTTCGGCACCATCATCGAAAACCTCCCGGCCATGGTCTTCGTCAAGCGCGCCGACAAGCTGAGCTTTGAAATGATCAACCGCCATGCGGAACTGACCCTGGGGCGCTCGCGCGAGCAATTGCTGGGCAAGACCGACCACGACTTCTTCCCGCCGCAGCAGGCGGCCGCCTTCGTCAGCGCCGACCGCAAGCTGCTGGCCACGGGACAGATGGTGGAAATCGAACAGGAAGCGATCAACACCGCCGACGGCAGCACGCGCCACTTCACCACGCGCAAGGTGGTCTTGCGCGACGATGCGGGGCGTGCCAGCCACGTGCTGGGGGTATCGATCGATATCACGGAGCGCAAGCGCGCCACCGAGGTGCTGCACGCCACCACCTGGCGCCTTGAGCAAAGCGAGCGCTTCATCCGCACTGTCACCGACAACCTGCCCGGCATGGTGTCGTACTGGGACGCCGACTTGCGTTGCCGCTTTGCCAATAAATTCTATAACGAATGGTTTGGCCGCAGCAGCGCCGAGCTGGCCGGCATCCACATGCGCGAATTGCTGGGGCAGGAACTGTTCGACGTGTATGCGCCTCATGTCGAGGGCGTGCTGGCGGGCCGGCCGCAAAGCTTCGAGCGCGACCTGCTCGATCCCGCCGGCCAGGTGTGCCACACGTGGACCAACTACATCCCCGACATCGACGACGGCGGCGGCGTGCGCGGCTTCTTCGTGCTGGCCTCGGACGTGTCTGAACTCAAGCGCACGGAATTGCGCCTGCACGACCTCAACGAGCAAATGGTGCGCTCGCGCGACAAGGCCGAGGCGGCCAGCACCGCGAAGAGCGAATTCGTCGCCAACATGAGTCATGAAATCCGCACGCCAATGAATGCCATCATCGGCCTGGCGCGCCTGCTGGAAGAGTCACCGCTGGAACGGCGCGAGCGCAGCTATGTCGGCAAGATCCAGATGGCCACGCAGTCGCTGCTCAATATCGTCAATGACGTGCTCGATTTTTCCAAGATCGAGGCGGGACAGATGGTGCTGGAACAGCGCCGCTTTCAGCTCGAACGCATGCTGAGCAGTGTCGGCGTGCTACTGGCCAGCAGCGCCTGGGCGCGCGGCGTGGAGCCCATATTCGTGCTCGACCCCGGCGTGCCGGACGAACTGATCGGCGATGCCCTGCGCGTGGAGCAGATCCTCATCAACCTGGTGGGTAACGCCGTCAAATTCACCTCGCATGGCGAAGTGGTGCTGGCCATCGCCAAGGTGGCCGAGGATGCGACCGGCGCGACGCTCGAGTTTTCCGTGCGCGACACGGGTATCGGCATCGGCGCGGCCGAGCAGGAACGCATCTTCGACGCGTTTTCCCAGGGCGACAGCGGCACCAGCCGCAAATACGGCGGCACGGGACTGGGACTGGCCATCTGCCGGCGCATGGTGGAATTGATGGGGGGCAAACTCAGCGTGACAAGCGCGCTGGGCGAGGGTTCCAACTTCCGCTTCTGCTGCCGCTTCGACAAGGTGGTACCACCGCCCGAGCCGCCGGGCAAGAGCGCCTCCAAGGCCCTGTCGCTGCTGATCATCGACGACAATGCCAGCGTGCGCGCCATGCTGGAAGACTGGTGCGCGGCGCAGGGCTGGCACAGCCGCAGCGCCGACAGCGGCGCGGCCGGACTGGCGCTGCTGCGCGCCCACGCCAGTGGCGGGCCGGTGGCGGACCTGGTACTGCTCGACGCGGCGATGCCCGGCATGGATGGCATTTCCATGCTCACCGAGGCACGCGCCGATGACTACCTGGCGCTGCCGCCGGTGATCATGCTGGTGGCCGACCAGGACAGCGAAAACCTCGAACGCATGGCCGACAGCCTGATGCTGGCCGGCATCGTTTCGAAACCGGCCACCCCGGCGCGCCTGCTGGCGGCCGTGACGGCCGTGCGCGAAGGCCGCAGCGTCCCTTCCGCGCCGCCCGTCTCCACGCCCCTGTCGGGCTTGCTGGAAGGCATGCGCGTGCTGCTGGTGGAAGACAATGAAATCAACCAGGAAGTGGCGCAGTACATTTTGCTGCACTCGGGCGCGCGCGTGGCCGTGGCCACCAACGGCCGTCTGGCCGTCGACTTGCTGACACAAACCCCGCAGGCCTGGGATGTGGTGCTGATGGATTTGCAGATGCCCGTCATGAATGGCTATGACGCCACCCTGGCCATCCGCGCGCTGGGCTTGCCGGACCTGCCCATCATCGCCATGACGGCCAATGCCATGGACGAAGACCGCCTGCGCGCCATCGCCAGCGGCATGAATGCGCACGTGGCAAAGCCCATCGATGTCGACGACATGATCCAGACCCTGACCCGGCTGGTGCCGGCACCGCTGGGCGACGGCGACGGCGACAGCGCCGTCCGGGCCGGTCATGCCGTCGCGCCCGTGCCGGAGGTGCCGGCGGCGGTGCCCGGCATCGACCTGGCTGCGGCCCTGCAACGCTTCGGCGGCGATTACGGCGCCTTCCTGGCCCTGCTCAAGCGCTTTGAAAATTCGCAAGGCGACGCCGTCGAGGAAACCCGGCGCCTGCTGGCCGATGGTCAGACGCGGCACGCAGCGCAACTGCTGCACCGCGTGTGCGGCGTGGCGGCCAACCTGGGCGCCGCGCATGTCGCCAGCCTGGCCGGCAAGGCGGAAAAGGCACTGAAAGAAGCCCGCGCACACGCTGTCGCAGCCTTGCTGGGACAGCTGGAACTGGCGATGGCCGAAGTCATCGAGGCGGCACGCACCCTGCCCTCGTCCTCGTCCTTGCGGCGCGGGCAGCCGGCGCAGGCCGCGCCCGGCAGCGTAACGCTCGACCTGCGCGCCGGCCTGGCCGAGCTGCTCGTCCTGATCCGCAACAATAATCTGAAGGCGCTGGCGCAATTCCACGCCCTGCACCCCGCCATCCAACAGTCAGACCAGGAAGCGGCCCTGGCGATGGCAAACGCGATCGAGACATTACATTTTTCCGAAGCGGAAAAACTCGTGCTCGATCAGCTGAAACGAGAGGAAAACAAGTGAGCTGGACCAACCTTGCCATGAACGGGCGCATCCTCATCGTCGATGACGCCATGGAAAACATCCAGATCCTGCACCAGCTGCTACGCGAGGAACATGAGGTGCTGTTCGCCCTGAGCGGAGAGAAAGCGCTGGAAATTGCACATAATCAACTGCCCGACCTGATCCTGCTCGACGCCGTCATGCCCGGCATGGATGGCTATGCCGTGTGCAATGCGCTGCGCCAATCGGCCATCCTGAGCGCCATTCCCGTCATCTTCGTCACGGCCCTGAACCAGCCCGAAGACGAGACACGGGCGCTGGAAGCGGGCGCCGTCGATTTCATCACGAAGCCGTTCAACGCGGCCGTCGTGCGGGCCCGCGTGCGCAGCCAGCTGACCATCAAGCGCCAGGCCGACGCCATGCGCGAACTGTCGCTGACGGATTCGCTGACGGGCGTGGCCAACCGCCGCAGCTTCAACGACACCATGGACAGCGAATGGCGACGCTGCGCGCGCGATGGCGTGCCGATGGCCCTCATCATGGCCGATATCGACCACTTCAAGGATTACAACGACACATATGGCCACCAGGCCGGCGACCTGTGCCTGCAACAGGTGAGTGCCGCCCTGCGCCGCTGCGCCGTGCGCCCGCCCGACCTGCTGGCGCGCTACGGCGGCGAGGAATTCATCATCCTGCTACCGCAGGAAACGCGCGAAGGGGCCGAAGTGGTGGCCCAGCGCGTCCTCGATGAAGTACGCGCCCTGCACATCGCGCATGCCAGGTCCAGCGTCGGCCCGCAGGTCACCGTCAGCCTGGGCGTGGCCAGCGTCATGCCCACCGAAGGCATGGACCCCAGCGCCCTGATCCGTGCCGCCGACGCCCTGCTGTACCGCGCCAAGCATACGGGGCGGGACAGGTATTGCGCGTCGGAGGGGGAGTGAGATTGATTAGTGAGATTGATTATTTACGCATAACAGCGCATCAAAAACTCCGCCACGCACACGGGTTTCGTATCGCCTTCCCTTTCCATGCTGACGGCCCAGTTCACTTGCGCCCCTTCCGGCACGCCCTCGACGGAAAGAATGTCGAGCCGCGCGCGCAAGCGGCTACCGACGGGCACGGGCGCGGGAAAACGTACCTTGTTCAAGCCATAGTTGATGGCCATGCGAATACCGGCCATGTGCAAAGCGCCCGCCAGCATGGCAGGCAGCAAGGATAAGGTCAGGAAACCGTGCGCCACGGTGCAGCCGTACGGCGACTCGCGCGCGCAGCGCTCGGCGTCCACATGAATCCACTGATGGTCGTCCGTGGCGTCGGCAAAGGTGTCGATGCGCTGCTGGGTGATGGTCAGCCAGTCGGAAACGGCCACATGCTGCCCCGCCAATGCCTGGAAACCGGCGATGCCGGCGATATCACGCATGGTTCTGCTCCACTGGCGCCACCGGGCGGCGGCCGAACATGCCCATGCCTTCCACCGTCGTCACCACGTCACCATGCTGGTTGCGCACGCTCCACACGGAAATGACGATGCCGCGGTCCGGCTTCGACGTGGATGGCCGCACTTCCTTGACTTGGTACGTCAGCTGCAAGGTATCGCCCGCGCGCAGGGGTTGCAACCAGCGGATACTGTCCAGGCCGGGCGAGCCCATGCTGGATGAATGCTTGAGCAGATTGTCCACCACCAGGCGCATCATCATGCCGCAGGTATGCCAGCCACTGGCGATGAGGCCCTTGAAAATGGTTTTTTCCGCGGCCGCATGGTCGACGTGAAACGGTTGCGGGTCGAAATCCGTGGCGAAGGCGATGATTTCCTTTTCCGTCACGTGGCGCTGACCCAGGTCGATTTCCAGGCCTTGCGTAAAATCTTCGAAATACCAGTGCTTGGGTTTAATTCCGGTCCATGCGCTCATGCGGTCTCCGTCGGCAAAAAGCCCGGTTGGGCGATAAAACGCTCGATATGGTGCTCCACATCGCCCAGGGTCAGGGCGATCATGCTCAAGCGCTTGAAATGGTGGGCGGCAGGCAATTCGTCGGTGACGCCCATGCCGCCATGCAATTGCACGGCTTGCTGGCCGACAAAGGTGGCGGCCAGTCCCACCCGCGCCTTCGCGGCCGAGACCGTGCGGCGGCGCTCCGCCACGTCGTCGCTATCGACCTTGGCGGCGGCCAGCATGGCCATCGAACGCGCCTGCTCCAGGTGGATGAACATGTCGGCCATGCGGTGCTGCAAGGCCTGGAATTTGCCGATCGGCGCGCCGAACTGCTGGCGCGTCTTCAGGTACTCGAGGGTGGCGAAAAAGATCGCATCCATGGCGCCCACGGCTTCCGCGCACAGCAAGGCGGCGCCATAGTCGAGCGCGGCATCCAGCACCGGCCAGCCCTCCCCCGCCTGGCTAATCAGGGCGTCATGCCCCAGCACCACGTGCACGAGGGTGACGGTGGCGGCGCGCTGGCCATCGATGGTGCGGTAGTCGCGCACGCTCACGCCCGGCGTGTCAACGGGTACGAGGAATAGCGAGATGCCATCCGTGTCATCCTGGCGGCCGCCGCTGCGCGCCGAGACGATCAGCGCGCCCGCCTGCGCACCATGGATGACGACGGTTTTCTCGCCGTCGAGCACGAAACCATCGCCGCTGGCCGTGGCCGTGGTGGCGATGTCGTGCATATCGTGGCGCGACTGCCGTTCGCCCAGGGCACAAGCGAGCTTCAGGCTGCCGCTGGCGACCTGTTCCAGCATGGCATCGTGGCCGCCCGCCAGGGTGAGGAAGCGCGCCCCCAGCACGGTGGCGAAATAGGGTTCGACCACCAAGCCGCGGCCCAGTTCCTGCATCACCAGCAGCATGTCCACGGCCGTGCCGTCGAAGCCGCCCGCGCTGGTCGGCAGCGGCAAAGCCGTCATGCCCAGCTCGGCCAGGGTGGCCCAGGCCGCGTCGGACGTGCCCGTGGATGTATGGATGATTTTTTGCCGCGTTTCAAACGGGTAATCCTTGGCGACCCAACGCCTGAGCGCGTCGGCAAATTGCTGCTGTTCCTGATTAAAATGAAAGTCCATGTCGTCTCCTTCTGGCTTACAGGCCCAGAATCATCTGCGTGATGATGTTTTTCTGGATTTCATTCGAGCCGCCATAAATCGATGTCTTGCGGTAATTGAAGTAATACGCGGCCAGCGGCGCGGCCAGGTCGTCGCCGCCACTGCCGTGCGGCGCGCTGCCGTCGAGGAAGTCAGGGTCGAAGGGCAAGGCTTGCGGACCGATGGCTTCCACCATCAGTTCCGTCAGTTGCTGCTGCAGTTCCGAGCCGCGCACCTTCAGCATGGACGCCTGTGGTCCCGGTCCCTTGCCTTCTTCGCTGATGACGCGCAAGACCGTCATTTCCAGCGCCATCAATTCGATTTCCAGGTGGGCCACTTTGGCGGCAAAGGCGGGATCGTGCAGCAGCGGCGCGCCGCGCTTGGCTTGTTGCATGGCCAGCTGCTTGAGAAAAGTCAGCTCGCGCTTGGAGCGTCCCACGGCGGCGATGCCCGTGCGCTCGTGGCCCAGCAGATACTTGGCGTAAGTCCAGCCCTTGTTTTCCTGGCCCACCAGGTTGCTGACGGTCACGCGCACGTTGTCAAAGAAGACTTCATTCACTTCATGTTCTTCATCGAGCATGATGATGGGGCGGACGGTGATGCCCGGCGTTTTCATGTCGATCAACAGGAAACTGATGCCTTCCTGCTTGCGCACCGTACTATCCGTGCGTACCAGGCAAAAAATCATGTCCGCGTGCTGGCCCAGGGTCGTCCAGGTTTTCTGGCCATTCACGATGTAATGGTCGCCGTCACGCTCAGCCGTGGTTTTCAGGGAAGCGAGGTCGGAACCGGCGCCCGGCTCCGAATAGCCCTGGCACCACCAGTCGTCGCAGTTCAGGATGCGCGGCAAGTAATAGGCTTTTTGTTCGGCGTTGGCAAAAGCCATGATGACGGGCGCCACCATGTTGATGCCGAACGGCAAAATCGGCGGCGTGGCGGCGCGCGCGCACTCGTCTTCCCAGATGTGGCGCTGCACGGCCGTCCAGCCCGTGCCGCCATGTTCGACGGGCCAGGCCGGTGCGGCCCAGCCTTGCTGCGCAACTATCTTATGCCAGCGCACATAATCATCACGCTTCAGGCGCAGATGCTGGCGCACCTTGCGCTGCAAGTCCGCCGGCAAATGGGTGTCGAGGAAGGCGCGCACCGTGTCGCGGAACGCCGTCTCCTCGGCCGTGTAATGCAAGTCCATGTCTGTCTCCTTGTTCTTATCGGTTGCCGTGATGACTGCACGCAAGGAAGCTCAGCGCACAAAAAAGCACGACCGTTCTCAAGGATTGTACAACAGAATGGGGGCGGCGCCAGGCCTTTTACAAAGGCCGGCGGGGCAAGTGGAGGTAGCTGGAACTGGCCGGAATTGGCCCGCTGCCGTCGCCGGCAGCTTTCGGCCAAAAGCAAAACCTGGCTGGCGCGTTTGCTGACAATAATAGCTACCCTGGGCTGGCTGCTGCGTCGATCGTCAAGCTCTTGCAGCGCGTTCGAGGTCCATGCCGAGCTTGTCCACAAAGCGTTCCATGGTTTGCTCGCCTAAATCGACCGCTTTGGCTCCGCCACCGGCAACGAAGGTCACGTCGCTGATACCCATCACGCCGAGTACGAGGCGCAGATACTGGGTGGCGATGTCACGATGCTGGATCGGCGATCCCTCGGTATACACACCACCCGATGCGATCAATACGCTTGCCTTCTTGCCAGTCACCAGGCCGCGACCGTCGAAGCCCAGCGTCAATCCCTTGCGAACGACATGGTCGATCCATGCCTTGAGCACTGCCGGAACATTATAGTTGTAGACCGGCGTTGCAATGACAATGTGATCGGCGGCGAGCAATTCCGCAACGAGTTCGTTCGAGAGCTGCAACTCGTTCGCCATCTCGGGAGTATGCTGCTCCGCAGGGGTGAAGTAGGCTTGCAACCAGGCAGCATTGACAAACTGAAGTCCGGCATCCATGAGGTCGCGTTCGATCACCTCGCCATCCGGGTGCGCGGCAAGCCAGTCCTGCACGAAACGACGCGTCATGTTGCGCGACACGGAGTGTTTGCCACGCGGGCTGGTCTCGATTACCAATAGCTTAGTCATACCATCATCCTTAAAAGTGCATTGCGGGAAACGCCTGAAGCAAGCTTGTCGATCAGGCGGCTTACGTGCACACAATATATCGCCGCGAATTTATTCCCGATAGAGATTAAAATATGATTAGATCCATCGATAATTGTGATGGAGTGTGCCATGGAGAAGCTATTTTGATTGGAAGTCTGACGCTCGATCAGTTGCGGGTTCTGGTGACGATCGCCGATACGGGAAGCTTTTCTGCCGCCGGTCGACAACTTGGTCGCGTGCAATCGGCCATCAGCCAGGCCATAGCGACGCTGGAGGATGTGCAAGGTGTGCTGCTGTTTGACCGCAGTGGCCACCGCCCGAGCTTGACCGAGACTGGCAGGGTGCTCGTTGAGCAGGCGCGCTTGGTCTTGGCAAGCGCTGCCCGCTTCGAGGGAGTGGCAATGGGCACGCGCTCGGGCCTGGAAGCTGAGCTTGTCATTGCAATCGACCCTCTCGTGCCGACGGCGCCCTTGATCGAAAGCCTGTCTGCACTGAGCCGGACGTTTCCCAATCTGCCAGTCAGCTTTTCAACAGAAGGCCTGGGCGGTTCGCTGCGACGTCTGAGAAATGACCGGGCCGCCATCGGGATTTGCTTGTTGCTGCCCTCTATTCCAGACGACATTGCCGCCTATCCGCTGCTGCGTGTCGGCATGCAGGCTGTGGTGGCGTCAGGGCATCCACTTGCTGCGTTAGGACGTCCGGCAACGCAGACCGATCTGGAACCGCATGTCCAGCTGGTGCTGTCAGACCCGGTCAATCCCGGTGGCGAAAACTTCGGGCTTGCAAGTGGAAAACTTTGGCGCTTCGTCGATCTCGGCCGGCGCCTGGACTTTCTGCTCGGCGGTTTCGGTTGGTGCCGCATGCCAGACCATCTCGTACTGCCCTTCATTGCAGCCGGGAGCCTGGTTGCCATTCATATCGAGCATGATCCAACACCCCGCGAGGGGCTGACGATTTATGCGGCGCATCAGCGTGGCCGCACGCTGGGGCCTGCAGGGCGATGGTTGCTGGACGACCTCACACGGCGCCTGTCTTGAACCTATCCTTGCCGTAATCAGCCATACAAATGCAGCAGCACTTGCACGGCGACGATCTTGACGATGGTCATGCTGGGAAAAATCATGGCGTAGCCCAGGTTCGGGCGGTCCGACTTGGCCAGGCGGTTGGCGAATACCAGCACGGCCGGGTTGCCCGTGGCGCCGGCCGCAATGCCCAGCAATTCGGGAAACGGCAGGCGCAGGAAAACCTTGCCGAGGATCACCACGAGGGCCACCACCACCAGCACCGTCACGGCGCCGAGTGCCAGCATGGGCAAACCATCGGCGCCCACTTGCTGCACGAAAGGCAAGCCGGACGCCATGCCGACGGAGGCGAGGAAAATCGTCAAGCCATAGTTGCGCATGACCAGGTTGGCAGACAGGGGCAAGCGCCAGCTGATCTTGCCGATTCTGCCCAGGCGGCCCAGAATCAACGCCATCACCAGCGGCCCCCCCGCCAGGCCCAGGCTGAACGAACCTATCCACGGCAACGGTATCGGCACCAGGCCCAGCAACACGCCCAGCACCATGCCCATGCCCAGCGAGACATAGCTGAACTCGGCCGTGGCCGTGATGGAATTGCCGAACAGCTTGCGCACGTCGGCCGCATGTTTCGCCGGCGCAATGGCCATCACGCGGTCACCGAATTCCAAGGTCAGGAACGGATGGGGCAAAATCATGGCGTCGCCGCGGCGAATAAACGCGATCTGCAGGGGGAAGTCTTTCGCCAGGTTCAGCTCGCCCAGGGGCACGCCGACGATTTCCGCGTCCGACACGAACACTTCCGTGCCGTCGAACGCACTGCGGTCCTTCATCAAGCGGCCCGGGTCCAGGTGGCCCAGCGCCGTGCGCGCCGCTTCCACGCCCGCCACCGTGCCCGATACCATCAAGGCATCACCCACGCCGAGGACCAGGCCCGGATCGGGCAAGCGGTTCTGGTGGCCCTGGCGCACACCGATCACTTGCACGCCCGCCAGCGGGCCATCGGCCAGTTCGGACAGGGCCGCGCCCGCCAATTTCGCTTCGTCGATGGTAATTTCAGACACGACGATGGGCGCGGGCGGCGGCGTCAGCACGGGTTTTAGTATGCGCCCTGCCAGGTACAGGCCCAGCATGGGGCCGACGACGCCGAACGGATACGCGACGGCATAGCCAACGGCCGCGTCGCCATTGCCATGCGACGCTTCCAGCGCCGCCTGCAGGGCCGCCGTACTGGTCATGGCGCCGGCAAACACGCCGCTGGCCATGCGCAGGGAAATATCGATCCATTGCCCGCCCCATACGGACACGGCCAGGCCGCCCATGACGGCGGCGAAGGCGATCAGGTTATGCTTCTGGCCCGCGCCGCGCAAGCCGGCGAAAAACTGCACGCCATACTGCACGCCTATGCCATACAGAAACAACAGCAGACCGATGGAGCCGACCATCGGCGGCGGTACGGCTCCGGGGGCGAATGCGCCCAGCGCCAGCCCAGCGAACAGCACGCCGCCCACGCCCAACGAAAAACCGAACACGCTGATGCGCCCCAGCGCATAACCGGCGCCGATGACGAGAAACAGGGCGAGGATAGGCGTGGACTCCAGCGTATGGCGAAATAATTGAAGCATCGAACAACCTTGATCTGGAGAAGGCCCAGTTTAGCATGCACAAAAGCAACACGATGGCGATGATGACAAGCAAGCGTGCGCACGTTTATGCGGGCAAAAACGGGCAAAAAAAAGCCCGCTACGGGAGCGGGCTGAATCTAATTCCTGTGAGGAAGTAGAGGAGACAGGTGCAATGATGCCGCGTTGCAGCATAACAATCCAATTGTATGTTGTGATGATAGAAATATGTTTTATCAATATCACGTCTGTGCAGTTCCAAAAATGATGAGTTTTCGATGGGATCGTTGTTCGCGCGTGACCAGCAGGCGGGCTTGCTCCACGGTTACGCAAGCCTGCGGTGCAAACCCCGCTGGCACTGTCTCCGCATCTCGCTCGATGCGTTGCGGATCGGTGATCACGTCATAGTCTGCACGTTTGAAAAACAGTTGCTCGATTCCGGCGTCCCCTTCGGGCATCGGTTTGACGACAATGAGCGACCAAAGGCCCTCATCGCCTAGGAATTGCTTTTGCTTCAGGAACGCGTTAACGCGCTCTGCAGGAGGCGCCGAGTCACTCACCTCGCTCTGATAAAGACCCATCGGGCACAGCATCGTGCCGACCGGCCACCCCATATCAGGCAGCGCTGCGACCGTGACCGGTCGCAATTGGGCCAAATGGCGGTCAAACGGATGCCGTTCCTCCGAGCAGGCACCGAGCGCGATCAGCGCGAGCATGCCGGCGGCGCGAAAAAGTGGAATCATCAGCTGGTTTCCTTCTTGAGGGTAGGACTACGTGAAGGTATGTTAAGCGATAAGCCGATGGTAACGGCCAAAAAAAAAGCCCGCTACGGGAGCGGGCTGAATCTATTTCCTTGGAGGAGATAGAGGAGACAGCTGAATGATGCCGCATCGCAGCATCATTATCCAATTGCATGTTGTGATGATAGAAATACGATCCGGCTATATCTCAACCACATCTCAGCCATACCGGCCTCCCCTGCCCCTGCCAGCCTCAGGCCACGTTGTCGCCGCGCAAGGTTTTCGCTGTGGCCACCATGTTGGCCAGCGCGGGGATGACTTCTTTCCAGCCGCGCGTCTTCAGGCCGCAATCGGGGTTGACCCACAGGCGCTGTGCGGGAATGCGTTCGGCCGCCTTGCGCATCAGTTTCACCATCTGTTCCTGGCTTGGAATGTTGGGCGAGTGGATGTCGTAGACGCCAGGGCCGATTTCGTTCGGATACTTGAAGTCATCGAAGGCGTCCAGCAATTCCATGTCGGAACGCGAGGTTTCGATCGTGATGACGTCGGCATCCATGTCGGCGATCTGCGCGATGATGTCGTTGAATTCCGAATAGCACATGTGCGTGTGGATTTGCGTTTCGTCAGCCACGCCATTGGCCGTGATGCGGAACGATTCCACGGCCCAGCGCAGGTATTCGGCCCATTGCGACTTGCGCAGTGGCAAGCCTTCACGCAGCGCCGCCTCGTCGATCTGGATCACGCGGATACCGGCCTGTTCCAGGTCCAGCACTTCGGCGCGGATGGCCAGCGCCAGCTGGTAGCACGACACTGAGCGGGGCTGGTCATCGCGCACGAAGGACCAGTTCAGGATGGTGACGGGCCCCGTCAGCATGCCTTTCATCGGTTTTTCCGTCAGCGACTGGGCGTAGGTGCTCCACTCGACCGTCATGGCACGGGGGCGGCTGATGTCGCCGAACAGGATGGGCGGCTTCACGCAGCGCGAACCGTACGATTGCACCCAGCCGAACTGGCTGAAGGTGTAGCCGTCCAGCTGTTCGCCGAAGTATTCCACCATGTCATTGCGTTCCGCTTCGCCGTGCACGAACACGTCCAGGCCCAGAGTTTCCTGTTCCTTGACACAATATTCGATTTCCTCCCGCATCAGTTTTTTGTAGCTGGCTTCGTCCAGCTGGCCGCTGCGGAACTGGCTGCGCGCCTGGCGGATTTGCGCCGTCTGCGGGAAGGAGCCGATGGTCGTCGTCGGATACAGTGGCAGTCGCAGCAGTGCAGCTTGCTTGGCGGCACGCTCGGCATAGCCGCTGGCGCGCTGACCCAGGCTGGCATCGATGCGCGCCACGGCCGCTTTCACGTCCGGATTGTGCACGCGGCTCGACTGGCGGCGCGCTTCAACGGCAACATGGTTGGCATCGAGCGCCGCCTGCACGGAGGCGCGGCCATGGTTCAGGGCGCCAGCAATGGTGTGCACTTCATCGAGTTTTTGACGGGCAAAGGCCAGCCAGGACCGGATATCGGCGTCCAGCTTTTGCTCGCTGTTCAGGTCGACGGGTACGTGCAGCAGCGAGCACGACGGGGCGATCCACAGGCGTGCCTGCAGGCTGCGGTACACGGGTTCCAGCCAGTCCAGCACTTCGTTCAAGTCCGTCTTCCAGATATTGCGGCCATTCACCACGCCCAGGGACAGCACGCTGGTGGCGGGCAATTGGGCGATGACTTGCTCGACTTCATCGCGGGCATAGCCGGCGTCCAGGTGCAAGCCTTGGACCGGCAGCTTGCACGCCAGTTCCAAATTATCTTGCAGCTTGCCGAAATACGTGGCCAGCAGCAGTTTGACACTATTGACTTTGCTCAAGGCGTCATAGGCCGTGAGCAGCGCCTGCTGCCAGACGCTGTCGAGTTCCGTGACGAGTATCGGTTCATCGATCTGCACCCACTCGACGCCCTGGGCGGCCAATTCCTGCAGCAATTGCACGTAGACAGGCAGCAAGCCTTGCAGCAGCGCCAGCTTGTCGGCATCATCCTTGGCCTTGCCCAGCCACAAGTAGGTGACAGGGCCGATCAGCACAGGCTTGGCTTTCACTGTCAACTGGCGCGCTTGCGCCAGTTGCTGCAACAAGCGGCTGCTGTCGAGCTTGAATTGCGTGTCGGCAGCGAATTCCGGCACGATGTAATGATAATTCGTGTCGAACCATTTCGTCATTTCACCGGCGTGGACGCAGCTGCAATCGCTGTCGCTGGCCGAGCGGCCACGGGCCACGCGGAAATAGTTATCGAGTGCCGCGCCACTCAGGCCGCGCACGCGCTGTGGCAAATTGCCCAACGTAAAGCTCAGGTCCAGCACCTGGTCATAAAAGGAAAAGTCACCGACGGGCGCCAGGTCCAGCGCGTTCTGCTCTTGCCAGTGGCGCTGGCGCAATTCGGCGCCCTGGCCTTCCAGCGTTTCCAGACTGCTGTGGCCCTTCCAGTAATCTTCCAGGGCGAATTTCAGTTCACGTTTGGCGCCGATGCGCGGGTAGCCCAAATTGTGTGTGGTGACGGTCATGGTGGTAGTGCCTCCTAGTGAAGTATGGAGACATCATAGAGGCTTCCACCCATGAAAAATAATGGTAAAAACTCATAAATCCATTATTAATATTCATATGAACTCATGCTCCAACGTATCCACCTGGCCGCGCTGCGCGAAGTCGCCCGCCTCGTTCGCCAAGCGTGCCGGCCGGAACACAGGCCCAAAACGACAGGCAAAAAAAAGCCCGCTGCGGGAGCGGGCTGAATCTATTTTCTTGGAGGAAGATAGAGGAGACAAGTGCATGATGCCGCGTTGCAGCATATAAAACCACTTTATATTCGTGATGTCAGAAATACGCAGCAGTGATATTACGGGCAATAGATCATTCCATGTGGCAACTTTTTACGCTACCACCTCCGCTTTCCCGTCGCCAGAACGCAACATATTCTTGATGCCGCGCAATGCCTGCCGCACCCTGGCCTCGTTTTCGATCAGGGCGAAGCGCACGTATTCATCGCCGTATTCGCCGAAACCGATGCCGGGCGAGACGCTTACCTTGGCTTTTTGCAGCAGCAGCTTGGCAAACTCCAGCGAACCCAGGTGGCGATACGTTTCCGGGATATGCGCCCAGATGTACATCGATGCCTTCGGTTTTTCCACCATCCAGCCCGCTTCATGCAAGCCTTTCACCAGCACGTCGCGGCGCCGCTGGTACTGCGCACAAATCTCCGTCACGCAGCTTTGGTCGCCTTCCAGCGCCGCGATGGCCGCCACTTGCACGGGCGTAAAACTGCCATAGTCATGGTAGCTCTTGATGCGCGCCAGGGCAGACACCAGTTCCGCATTGCCCACCATGAAGCCGATGCGCCAGCCTGCCATATTGTAACTTTTCGACATGGTGAAAAACTCGACGGCCACGTCGCGCGCGCCCGGCACTTGCATGATGGACGGCGCCTTCCAGCCATCGAAGGTGATGTCGGCATACGCCAGATCATGCACCACCAAGATATTGTGCTGCTTTGCCAGCGCCACGACGCGCTCGAAAAATTCCAGTTCCACGCACTGCGCCGTGGGGTTCGACGGAAAGCCCAGCACCATCATCTTCGGTTTCGGGTAGCTTTCGCGGATGGCCCGTTCCAGTTCGGCAAAGAAATCCACGCCCGGCCCCATGCGCACGGAACGGATGTCGGCGCCCGCGATCACGGCGCCCCAGATGTGGATGGGGTAGCTGGGATTGGGCACCAGCACCGTGTCGCCACGGTCGAGTGTCGCCAGCATCAAATGCGCCAGGCCCTCTTTCGAGCCGATGGTAACGATGGCTTCGCTGTCCGGGTCGATATCGACCTCGTAACGCTTTTTGTACCAGTGGGCAATTGCGCGGCGCAAACGCGGAATACCTTTTGACGCGGAATAGCCGTGCGTGTCGGGGCGTTTCACCGTCTCGACCAGCTTGTCCACGATGTGTGCCGGCGTGGCGCCATCGGGATTGCCCATCGACATGTCGATGATGTCCTCGCCACGGCGGCGCGCGGCCATCTTGAGCTCGGCAGTGATATTGAAAACGTAGGGGGGAAGACGATTGATGCGCGAAAAGCTGCGCGGAGCTTGGCTGTCGGTCATGGTATCTCTTTACGTAAGCGCCCGGATCCGTCCGAGCGACGTAGGCACAATGCGTGCGCCTGCAACGATACTAACCGCGTTTATCCACCACTGGCAAGGGTGCTGTAGAGCCGTTACAATGCAGGCTGATCGAAAATGAGCGCACCGGTTGGTAACCCGGTAAGTGCGTGGCACCGTCCAGCATGCTCCCGCCCACGCGGACCCACGGCGCTGACCTTTGGCTGTTACACCAGCCGGGGAGGTGTTCTGGTTCGTGCATTTTTCCGCCGCGCCACCCCTCCCCTGCTTTTCACTTTAGGAATGAGACGGATGGCAACACACGACACCGCAGTAAGCAGCATAACCCTGGACCGCGCCGGCATCGGGCAGCAGTTGGCCCTGGCAGTGCGCCACTTCATCGATTGCACCTTCGACGGCGAAGACCTCTCGCGCCTCGATTTGCAGGGTTGCACCTTCGAGCGCTGCACCTTTGCCGAAACCAGCTTGTTCGCCAGCAAGCTGGCACGCAGTACCTGGCGCCGCTGCCGGGCCGGCAGCGCCGATTTCGAATCCGTCGACGCCGTCGACGCCACATTTGAAGGCTGCGACCTGAACAACACGAAATGGCGGCGCGCCAAGCTGGCCTCGGTCACGTTCCGCGGCTGCAAGCTGACGGGCGCCTCTTTCGAAGAAGTGGCCCACCTGGGCCTCACGTTCGAAGACAGCCTGCTGGTGGGCGCCGACTTGCGCGGATTTTCTTTCCGCAAAGCCATATTGAAACAGCTGGATTTTTCCGACGCCTACCTGGCCGGCTGCGACTTCCGCGACGCCGTCTTCGAAGGGGGCAGCCTGCGCCATGCCACCATCAAACTGGCGAAGTTCCAGGGCGCGGACTTGCGCGGCGCCGACATCGAGGGCTTCAAGCTGAGCGAAGCGGCCCTGCTGAAAGGCGCCGTCATCACGCATGCGCAGGCGGCCAACTTCATGCGCGCGCTCGATCTGGTGGTGATTTAAGCCTTGCCCCACAACCGCCATTGACAGCAAGCTTGCGGTAAGAGCAGGTTGCCGCAACTAAGGGTTCTGGGCTGTTGGCATTGCTTGCTCCATATCCATCGCCCACTCTGCATCGCTCGCCAGAGGGTTTTCGGACCCACGCAATTTCTCACGCCATGCCATTCAGCCCAGTCCATGCCGAATAATGCGTGCTATATTCCGCACGTAAGTTTCCATTTAAACATCCGTCGACGATAGTGCCAAATTACAATGATGAAGATAATAAAAATAATCTTATTCATACTGCTGTGCATCCTGACATCCATCACCATTCCGCCAGCGGGAATAATTTTTAGCTATATGGCGCTGCGTGAAAACAAGGAGAGCATCAGAGGATTTATCGTCAATATATCTCCCGACACCGAAAAAATCATCCCTGCGCTGATCGAAAGATATAACGATCCCAAAACCATTATTTCACTTGTTATTTTTTCCATTGCCACGATAGGCGGCCTGATCCTCTTGGTCTCGCACCTACATATCCAAGAAACAGATGATTATGTAAATTACATCCTCGAACAGGTGGTGCTGACAGGCATTCTCGTCGTTGGCGTGTCAGGCATTGCATGGGTACTATTTTCGCTGAATTCCGTTTTTGCAAGCCTGCTGGCAAAAGTAGGGGTTTCCCTGGCGGTGTCTGCTTGCGTGATTTTTTCGCGCCTGAGCGCAGTCGATTTTTTTGCGGCCAATTTTCCATTTCCGCCGTCCTACCTACCCTTTTCTTTTGGCCTCGCCACCCTGATATTTGCCTTCTCGTTCAGCGCCTTTGCCTATGCTGTGCTGGCAATCATATTCGAGATCATTTTCCTGTTGTTCTTGTTTATTTTCGATTTCAAGACCAATAAAAAAACCACTTATTTCCTCTTTGCAATCTCCATTGCTGGCTTTATCGGAAGTTATTCGGCGGCCATGGCCATGATCCAGGGCATCTCAAATAAGGGCCCACTTTTCATGATCAAGGCCGCTGAACGCTATGACTTCACTACCAATCATATGTGCCAGGTGCAGGACGGTGAAACCGTTCTCTTTATTAACAATGTTGCGGATCGCGCGATTGCAGCGACTTTTCCGCCGCCCCCACAAGGAGGAAAAATTTCCCCTCGAAATATCTCTGATGCCGTACTAAAAACTTATCTTCCGACAAATTTTCGCACCGCTCATTGCAACCCGCTATCGGAACCCCGCAAGGAAGCGGGCTGGTGCGGCAATTCCCAGGGCTATGGCTTTTGCGATGCTGATCGCATGCCGCACAAGTAAACACACAAAAAAAAGCCCGCTATGAAAGCGGGCTGAATCTATTTCCTTGGAGGAGATAGAGGAGACAAATGCATTTTGCGGCATCGCGGCATATCGGGCTACTTTATATTCATGATGATAGAAATACCTATCCGTGATAATGCGTCGCCATCAGGGTTTCAAGCCGTGCGGCGCATGGCCAGCGGTAAAAATTCACCCAGCCACAGCAGCAGGGCCAGACCCGGAAATACCATGCCGGTCAGCAAGGTTGCTGGCCAGCCATGGCTGGCATACACCCAGGCGCCGATGGCCGAGCCGGCCGCACCGCCGGCAAAGAACAGGGCGAAGAACAGGGCGAAATACAGGCCGTTCAGGCGACCCCGCACTTCCGCGCCCAGGCTGAAGATGGCGCGCTGGCTCAGCACGAGATTCGCCGCCACGCCCATGTCGAGCACGATGGAAGCCAGCACCAGCAAGCCCAGCGCCAGGTGTTTCGATTCCGGCGCAAACATCGGCAAGGCAAACGCGACGATGCCCAGCGCCAGCGCGGCGGCCGTGGCCGGCAAAGTGTGGCCTGCATCGTCCAGGCGGCCGGCGAAGCGATGGCGCCCGCCATGCCCACCAGGGCAAAGATGGCAATGCCCGTTTGCGACAGGCCGAACGCGGGGCTGGCCAGCACCAGCGGCGTGACGGTCCAAAACAGGCTGAAGGCGCCAAACAGGCCAGCGTGATAGGTGGCGCGGCGGCGCAGCACGGGCGTGCCCAGCAGCAAGTGCCACAGCGAGGCAATCAAGGCCGGATAGCGCATGTTCGACACAGGCTGGCGCACGGGCAAGGCGCGGCGCAGCACCAGCGCCAGCGCCAGTAATACCATCAGCACGGCGGCGCCGCCAAACACCACGGGGCGGGCCAGCATGATGCTCAGCAACAAGCCACTGACCACCTTGCCGACGGTTTGCCCCCGCGTCGCTTCTTACGACAAATGAGTGGCAAACGGCACGATCACTTGCGCCGCCACGGAACCGAGGCCAATGGCCCGCGCGGCGGCCAAGAACACCACAGCGCCCGAGCTCAGGGCCGCCACGACCAAGGCCGTGGCCGTCACCAGCAAGGCCGTGACGATCAGGCGGCGGTTTTCCAGCAAGTCGCCCAAGGGCACGACAAACAGCAGGCCCAGGGTGTAACCCACTTGCATCAGGGTGACGCTCAGCCCGGCAGCCTTGGCCGACAAGCCCGACCTGGCCACGCACCAGGGCATCATGCATTACTCGGGCCGCACGGGACGCGCCTTCCAATGGGATTTCCTGCAAAATAATGCAGTGATGCGAGAGGTCGTGCGCGTGCAAATGGCCGGCTCCATCGCCGTCAACGATGCCGACGCCAGCGTCGATTGTGCGCGACAGGGGCTGGGCCTGGCGCAATCGGCCATGTACCAGGTGCGCGAGCACCTCGACAACGGCGCACTGCTGGCCGTGCTGGCCGATCACCCGCCGACGCCCATGCCCATATCGCTGCTGACGCCGCAAGGTCGGCTGGCCACGCCCAAGTTGCAGGCATTTGCCAGCTGGATCACGGCACTGCTGGCTGCTCACCCCGACGTGCAACTGCCCATGCACAAAATCTGAGGCAAAAAAAAGCCCGCTACGAGAG
This sequence comes from Janthinobacterium algoris, assembly GCF_051380935.1. Classification (NCBI taxonomy): domain Bacteria; kingdom Pseudomonadati; phylum Pseudomonadota; class Betaproteobacteria; order Burkholderiales; family Oxalobacteraceae; genus Janthinobacterium; species Janthinobacterium algoris. The sequence continues at coordinate 110,558 of NZ_JBNYXZ010000018.1, forward strand.
CGGGCTGAATCTATTTTCTTGGAGGAGAATAGAGGAGACGAGTGAATTATGCTGCATCGCGGCATATGTATCCAATTGATTGTTGGAATGATAGAAATACGTCAAACAGATAACTGGTCGGGACGAAAAAAAACCGGTTCCGTCAGGAACCGGCTTTTTACTGCGTGAAAAGCGTTACTTCGCTGCCGTCACCGGCGTCGCCTTGGTGTCCGCGCCATACGGCAAGACCTTGGATGCCATGCGGGTATCGGCCTTGATCAGCGCCACTTCGTCGGCCAGGATGCGCGCCGCTTCGTTCAGCAGCACGTCCTTGGCGCTCTTGGCGGCCGTTTCGGCGTCCAGTTCAGCGCTCAGAGCCCGCTCGTCGCCCTGCAAGCCATCGTCGGTGCGCAAGGCGCCCTTCACGGCGGCGATCTGCTTGGCCGTCTTGTTGGCCGCTTTCGCGCCCTTCAGCACATCTTTCGGATCCGGAATGACCAGCAGGTCGTCGGCAGGATTCGAAATCTGCGCGATCAGGCGTTTTTCACGCGCCTTGGCGCGCGCCTCCTGGGCGTCGCGCTCCTTGCGGCGCACGGTTTCATTGAGCGAAATCTGGTTCTCCTTGCGCTGCTTGACGACGAGAGCGATATCATCGAGCAAGTACTGGAAATCCTTATCCTTGGCCACGCGCGCTTCATGTTTCTTGTCCAGCAGAGGCACGATGTCCTTCAAGTCGCCCGTCGGCAGGTATTGCGCCGGCTTGATGGCCACCCATGGCAGGGCATTGTCATAGCTCGATTCGCCGAAATTTTCCGCGTCCGACATGGCTGGCAACTTGATGTCGGGGGTCACGCCGCGCAACTGCGTGGTGCCGCCATTGATGCGGAAGAACTGGGCAATGGTCATTTTCAGCTCGCCGAAACGGGCTTTCTCGCTGCCGCCGAAACGGTCGAGGTTGAACAGGGTCTGCACCGTGCCCTTGCCGAAGCTGCCTTCGCCGATGATGACGCCCCGACCATAGTCTTGCACGGCGGCGGCGAAAATTTCGGAAGCCGATGCCGAGCCGCGGTTGATCAGCACGCCCATCGGGCCATCCCAGGCCAGGCCCGCACTGGTATCGCTTTCCACGTCGACCTTGCCTTCGGCATTGCGCTGCATTACGACAGGGCCCTTGTCGATGAACAGGCCCGTCAGTTCGACCGCTTCGTTCAACGAACCGCCGCCGTTGTTGCGCAGGTCGATCAGGACGTTGTCGACCTTATCCTTCTTCAGCTCGCCCAGCAAACGGGTGACGTCGCGCGTGGCGCTCTTGAAATCCTTGTCGCCACGGCGGCGCGCTTCGAAGTCCTGGTAAAACGTCGGCAGGGAAATCACGCCGATGCGGCGCTTGACGCCGTTGTCGCGCACTTCGATGATCGATTTCTTTGCCGCCTGCTCTTCCATGCTGATTTTCTTGCGCACCAGCGGCAAGACCACATGCTTGGCATCCGGGCCGGCGTCGGCCGGCAGGATGTCGAGGCGCACCACGGAATCCTTGGCGCCGCGGATCAGCTGCACCACGTCGTCGATGCGCATGCCCAGCACTTCAGTGATGGGGCCGCTTTCGCCCTGCCCCACGCCGACGATGCGGTCGCCCACTTTCAGCTTGCCCGACAAGCCGGCCGGGCTGCCCGGCACGACTTCGCGCACCACCGTGTATTCATCGCGCGTCTGCAACACGGCACCGATGCCTTCGAGCGACAGCCGCATGGCGATATCGAAGTTATCCGAGGCGCGCGGGCCCAGGTAATTGGTGTGCGGTTCGATCGACATGGCGTAAGCGTTCATGAAGATCTGGAACACGTCTTCGCTATTGAGTTTGCGCGAACGGGTCGTGTAGCTTTCATAGCGCTTGTCCAGCGTCTCGCGAATGGCCTTGTCTTCCTTGCCCGCCAGTTTCAGGCGCAGCCAGTCGTTCTTGACGCGCTTGCGCCACAGGTCGCGCACTTCCTCGTCGTTCTTCGGCCAGGCAGCCTTTTCGCGGTCGAGCTGGTAGCTCTCGTCGGCGGCAAAGTCGAATTTGGTTTTCAACAATTCACGCGCATACGCCATGCGCTCGTCGAAACGCTGCTGGTACAGGTTGTAGATGGCGAAAGGCGCCGTCAAGTCTTCATTGATGATGGCGTCATCGAGCCTGGTGCGCAACGGCGCGAAACGGTCAATGTCGGCCTGCACGAAAAACAGTTTTTCCGCGTCCAGGGACTTGAAGTAACGGTCGAAGATTTTCTCCGACATGGCATCGTCGAGCGGCATGGCCTTGTAATGGACGCGCGTCAATACGCGCGATGCCCACAAGGCGGCCTGCGTTTGCTGGACCAGTGGCTTCATGGGTAGCGGAGGAGCGGCGCTCTTGTCCGTCTGGGCTGCGCCAGCGTGGGCTGACAGGGCAAGCACCAGGGTGACCAGCATCATTTGCTTCTTCATCGGCTTCTCCGAAAATTAGTTGAATCAATTCCAGGCGGCGCAGATAGCCATGCGCCAGCCAGCAAGACAGTAAGGGGAATACACGACTGGTCTGCATATTATTCTACAGGATACGGCCTGGCAGTCTCCCAAGGAATATCAGTTTCTTCCCGGAAGCTTAAATGCGGATTAAAGGCGGCGTCTCATTCATTACAAAGTGAAACATCTGTGAGAAATCGCATCGCCCGACAGCGATGCATATCAAAATGCGTCATTCACATTCAAAAAGTCAATGGACTAATTTTGCAATCCTTGATACGGATGATGTTTTTATGTGAAAAAATAATTCCTGCGGGAAACACTTAGTAACGAAACGCAAGCGACATGTTATCATCGCGCCCTGAAATTTTGCTTGCCTGTGCGCGGCTCCCAAGCCGGCACACCCCCGCTTTAAGCGCACTCCCCCACCAGATCCCCGCCCCGCGTGTCATGTCATGACCAGGAATGGCCGAGCTGATTACCCTTTGCCAAACTCAAACTATGCCTACAATTTCCCTTTCCCCCCGCCACTGGAGTGTCGGCGGCAAGATTACCGTCTTCACGTTTGCCCTGGTCAGCCTGATCCTCGCCAGCCTGACGACTTTGATCAGTATCCGCACCTCGTCTGCCCTGGAACAGCGCGCCGAAGCAGCCGTCACCAGCGAACTCAATAGCGTCATGACGACCACGGCAGTATTCCATACCGCCATGGTCAACGAGGCGGCCAGTTTTGCGCGCCTGTTCGCGGCCGAATTTCCCGGCCCGTTCACGGTCGACACGGGCGCCTTGGTGGCCGTGGCCGGTAAAGCCACGCCCGCCCTGGCCAACGGCGGCAAGGTGCTCAACCTCGACACGGCCCTGGTCGACCGCTACACGGCCCAGACGGGCGTGATCGCCACCATTTTTGCCGCCAATGGCGATGAATTCGTGCGCATCAGCACCTCGCTGAAGAAGCAGGATGGCGAACGGGCCATCGGCACTCAGCTCGACCACAATCACCCCAGCTATGCGCCGCTGCGCGCGGGCCAGCGCTTCGTTGGCATGGCAACACTGTTTGGCAAGCAATACATCACCCAGTACGACCCCGTGCGCGATGCGGGCGGGAAGGTGGTGGGCGTGCTGTTCATCGGCCTGGACATCAGCAAGAATCTGGCCATGTTGAAAGAGAAGATTCGCCAGGTCAAGATCGGCCAGACGGGCTACATCTATATCGTCGATACGGCCCCCGGCGCCAATTACGGCCACCTGGTGCTGCACCCGAACAGCGAAGGCAAGAGCGCGCTCGAGTTCAAGGCCAGCGACGACCGGATGTTCATCCAGGAAATGCTGGCGCAAAAAAACGGCGCCATGCGCTACACGTGGACGGCACCGGGCGAAACGCGCGCCAGCGCGCGCGAAAAGCAGCTGTATTACCGTCAATTCAAGGATTGGCACTGGATCATCGCGGGCGGCACGTTCACGGACGAGATTACGGCGGAAGCCCGCCAGATGCGCAACCAGCTGGCCATTTCCGGCTTCATCGCCCTGCTCGTCTTCGCCCTGCTGCTGTACTGGCTCGTGCGCACCCTCGTGTCGCGCCCGCTGGCCGCCGCCGAAACAGCCGCCGCGCAAATTGCCGCCGGCGACCTGACGGTACACCTCGATACCAGCAGCCAGGACGAAATCGGCCGCCTGCTGCGCGCCATGAACCGCATCAGCGACAAGCTGTCGCAAGTGGTCAGCAACGTGCGCGGCAGCGCCGGACAAATCGCCACGGCGTCGGGTGAAATCGCCAGCGGCAACCTGGATCTGTCGAGCCGCACGGAACAGCAAGCCAGTTCGCTGGAAGAAACGGCCGCTTCGATGGAAGAACTGAGCTCGACCGTGCGGCAGAATGTTGACCACGCTCAACAAGCGAGCAAGCTGGCGCGCGATTCGTCGACCCTGGCGGCCGAAGGCGGCGCGGCCGTGGCGCAGGTGGCCAGCACCATGGACGCCATCCGCAGCTCGTCGGGCAAGATCGCCGACATCATCGGCGTCATCGACGGCATCGCCTTCCAGACAAATATCCTGGCCTTGAACGCAGCCGTGGAAGCGGCCAGGGCCGGTGAACAGGGACGCGGCTTTGCCGTCGTCGCCACTGAAGTGCGCACCCTGGCGCAGCGCTCGACGGCTGCGGCGAAAGACATCAAGGACTTGATCCAGGCGTCCGCCAGCACGGTGGACCTGGGCCACGCCCAGGTGAGCCAGGCCAGCGCCACCATGGACACCGTGGTAGCCAGCGTGCAGCAAGTGAGCACCATCATGGCCGAGATCGCGCAGGCAAGCGACGAGCAGCGCAGCGGCATCGAACAAGTCAACCAGGCCATCGCCCAGATGGACCAGGTGACCCAGCAGAACGCGGCCCTGGTGGAAGAAGCGGCCGCGGCCGCCGACGCCTTGCAGGAGCAGGCGCAGGAGCTGAACCAGGTGGTGGGCGTGTTCAAGCTGTAAGTGCAATCCAGGTGCTAAGATGGAGCGACATCCACCGCGCCAGGAGGCAGCATGCACGACGACTACGTTTTAATTGCCCGGCTGATGATCCCCACGGATGCGCACGTCATCCGCGGCTGCCTGGCAGCGGCCGGCATCGACGTGTTGCTGACGGATGACCAGCACATGCAGGCCGACATGCTGCTGGCGGCCGCCATCGGCGGCGCGCGCGTGCTGGTGCGTGAACACGATGTGGCGCGCGCCAATGAGATACTGGCCGCCTTCGAACGGGGCGACTTGGCGCTGGCGGACGATGCCGATGTGGGCGCGCCCGTCGCCGAGTAAATTTACGAGTAGAAACAGCGCCCGCACGCCTGGCGGTAACTTTCGTTGCCGCCAATACTGATCTGCTCGCCTTCCTTGATGCGGCGGCCCTGCTCATCCACGCGGATATTCATCGTGGCCTTCTTGCCGCAAGTACAAATATTTTTCAATTCCTCGATATCGTCGGCCAGCGCCAGCAAATAGGCCGAGCCGGGGAATGGTTCGCCCTTGAAATCCGTGCGCAAGCCATAACAGATGACGGGCACGCCCTTCACTTGCGCCAGCTGGTGCAATTGCTGCACCTGGGCCGTGCTGAGAAATTGCGCTTCATCCACCAGCAAACAAGCCACCTGGGGAATATCGTTGAGGAAATTCGTGTCAGCATGGAAGATATCGACCTGGCGCTGCGGCCCCAGGCGCGAGGTGACGCGGCCCACGCCATAGCGACTGTCGATGGCCGCCGTGTACAGGCGCACCTGCTGGCCCTGTTCTTCATAGTTGTGCGCGACCTGCAACAAGGCCGTCGACTTGCCCGCGTTCATCGCGGAATACCGGAAATAAAGTTTTGCCACTGCCGCCTGCCCTGTTTGTCTGGTTTTTCAGGATACTGTTTAGTACCTTTTCAAGGCGTGATTATAAATCGCAATGCTGAGCTTGCGGCAGCTTAATACTCCCGCCTTTGGCGCGGCAAGCCGGCTAAAAACAGCGCATACTCGAATCGTGCACGCTGTAGCCGCGCTGCAGCCGATATGCGCCGGGCGCATATGCAAGCATGCAAACATTCGTTCGCCGCACTCGTCCACCCGCCTACACTGCGCGGCACGGAAGGCTGCTCGGGACACAATCCGGAGCGGCTGTTTCTCTGACAGGAGCCACCATGAATGATCGAATGCCATCCCCATCCCAGCCGCCAGCGCTATACAAGCTGATCGGCAATACCCCGCTGGTCGAAGTGACCAGGCTAGCCACGGGACCGTGCCAGCTGTTCCTGAAACTGGAATCGCAAAATCCCGGCGGTTCCATCAAGGACCGCATCGGCCTGTCCATCATCGAAGCGGCCGAAGCCGACGGCCGCTTGCAGCCGGGCGGCACCATCGTCGAGGCGACAGCCGGCAATACCGGCATCGGCCTGGCCCTGGTCGGCCGCATCAAGGGTTACCGCGTGATTCTCGTCGTGCCCGACAAGATGTCGACGGAAAAAGTGCTGCATTTGAAAGCCCTGGGCGCGGAAGTGCACACCACGCGCTCGGACGTGGGCAAGGGCCATCCCGAGTACTACCAGGATTACGCGGCGCGTCTCGCGCGCGATCTGCCGGGCGCCTTCTTCGCCGACCAGTTCAATAATCCCGCCAATCCGCTGGCCCACGAAACGACGACGGCCCCCGAAATCTGGGAGCAAAGCGGCCATGACGTGGACGCCATCGTCGTCGGCGTCGGCTCGTCCGGCACCCTGACGGGCCTGACGCGCTACTTCCGCAAGGTGCAGCCTGCCCTGGAATTCGTGCTGGCCGACCCGCAAGGCTCCATCCTCACGGAATACATCGACACGGGCAAGGTGTCGGACACGAGCGGCTCGTGGGCCGTCGAAGGGATCGGCGAAGACTTCATTCCGTCGATAGCCGATATGGACAGCGTCACGCAGGCCTACACCATCAGCGACCAGGAAAGCTTCGACAGCGCGCGCGCCCTGCTGCGCGCCGAAGGCATCCTCGGCGGCTCGTCCACCGGCACCCTGCTGGCCGCAGCCCTCAAATACTGCCGCGAACAGACGAGCCCCAAGCGCGTCGTCACGTTTGTCTGCGATACGGGCACGCGCTACCTGTCGAAGGTCTACAACGACGGCTGGATGCGCGACCAGGGCTTGTTGCAGCGGACACTCTCCGGCGACTTGCGCGACCTGATCGGGCGCCGCTACGACGAGGGCGATGTCGTCAGCGTGGCGCCGGGCGACACCCTGCTCACAGCCTTCAACCGCATGCGCGCCAGCGACCTGGCGCAGCTGCCCGTCATTGATGCAGGTCAACTGGTCGGCATCCTCGACGAATCGGACTTGCTGCTGCACGTATCAAGCGACGCCGCGCATTTCGCGGGCCTCGTAGGCGCCACCATGACGACGCAGCTTGAAATCTTGGCGCCATCGAGCGGCTTGCCCGCCCTGCGCGCCACCCTGGACCGGGGCTTGACGGCCGTCGTCGCCGACGCTGACGCCTTTTATGGCCTGATCACCCGCTTCGACCTTCTCAACCACTTACGCAGGACACTATCTTGAGCCAGCAAATTCCCCGCAAGAGTCATCTCGCCACCCGCGTCATCCATGCCGGCCAGTCGCCCGACCCGTCGACGGGCGCCATCATGCCGCCCATTTACGCCACCTCGACCTTTGTGCAGGACAGCCCCGGCGTGCACAAAGGCCTCGATTACGGCCGCTCGCACAATCCCACGCGCTGGGCGCTGGAACGCTGCGTGGCCGACCTGGAAGGCGGCAGCGCGGCCTTCGCGTTCGCCTCTGGCCTGGCCGCCATCTCGTCCGTGCTGGAATTGCTCGATGCGGGTAGCCACATCGTCGCCGGCGACGATATGTACGGCGGCACCTACCGGCTATTCGAGCGCGTGCGCCGCCGTTCGGCCGGCCACGAATTTACCTATGTCGACCTGACGAATCCTGAGAATCTGTTGGCTGCGCTGCGCCCCGAGACGAAGATGGTATGGGTGGAAACGCCCACCAACCCCATGCTGAAACTGGCCGACCTGCGCGCGATAGCCGACATCTGCCGCGCACGGGGCATCATCGCCGTGGCCGATAACACCTTTGCCAGCCCGCTGGTGCAGCGCCCTTTGGAACATGGCTTCGACATCGTCGTGCATTCGACCACCAAGTACTTGAACGGCCACTCGGACATCATCGGCGGCATCGCTATTGTCGGCGCGGAAGAGCGCCAGACGGAATGGCGCGAACAGCTGGGCTTTCTGCAAAACTCGGTGGGCGCGATTGCCGGGCCGTTCGACAGCTTCCTCGCCTTGCGCGGCGTCAAAACGCTGGCCATCCGCATGCAGCGCCATTGCGAAAGCGCCCTGGCGCTGGCGCAGTGGCTGGAGCAGCAGAAAGAGGTAAAACAGGTGTTTTATCCGGGCCTGGCCTCGCATCCGCAGCACGCGCTGGCGCAGCGCCAGATGGATGGTTTCGGCGGCATCATCTCGATTGATCTGGACACGGACCTGGCCGGCGCGCGCCGCTTCCTGGAACGCTGCGAGGTGTTCGCCCTGGCTGAAAGCCTGGGCGGCGTGGAAAGCCTGATCGAACATCCCGCCCTGATGACGCACGCCAGCATCCCGCCCGAACAGCGGGCAAAACTGGGCATTGGCGATGGCTTGATCCGCCTGTCGGTGGGCATCGAGGACATCGAAGACCTGCGCCATGACTTGCGCACGGCGCTGGACGCAATTTGATCGCCCCAGCCGCTATTTTCCAGGGTGGTAGCGGCGCTACAGGTGCCTGGCCACATCATCAGGATAAGACAGCACGTCCTTGAACTCGCCGCGCACCTACATGGCCGCCTGGTCCTGGAAACTCCTCCAGTAATCAGGATGCGTCGATCAGCGTCGCGATGCGCTGATTGAGTTCCACATTTTCCGCCTGCAGTTGCGCCACCCGCTGTTTCAGGCTGGCGATCTCGCCGCGCAAGCGCTCCGCTTCGGACGGTGCCTGGGACGCGTTTTCGGCCCACGGCTCATTGCCCGTTTCCGGCGTATCTTGCGACACGTGGACTTTCGGCTCGCGCGGCGTGCGCGTGGCGGCGCGCTGCTCGCGGATTTCCTTGGCCGCCTGGCGCAGCAGTTTTTTACCCCCAGCGACGGCCGCCACCTGCTCTTCCGGCGGCAGGGACGCCACGGTGGCCGCCGCGTTGATGGATATCGTGCCCGAACGGACGGCTTCCACCAGTTCCGGCGAGGCCGCCTTCTGGATCTTTTCGATCTGGCTGATCTGGTTGCTACTCAAGCGCGCCACCTTGGCCACCTCTTCGCGCGTGCTCATGGGCGGCTTCGGCGCGTTTTCGCCGTCCGGCGCATCCTGGGCATTGACCGGGGCCGGGCTGCGCGCGGCGACGATTTCCTTCTTGCGCAGGGCCAGCACGCCGCGCTGGAAGTCGGACACGCTGCGGCGCGCCAGGTGATTGTCGATCATCCACAGCATGACGTCGTCGAGCGAGGTAAAACTGGTGTTCTGGATCGTCTTGAATTCGATGCCGTGCTGGCGGCAGATGGCGTAGCGGTTATGCCCGTCGATCAGCACGTCGTTCCACAGCACCAGCGCGTCGCGGCAGCCTTCGGCCAGCAGGCTGCGCTCGAGCGCCGCGTATTCGCTGGCGGTGAGCGGGTCGATATACGACTGCAGCACCTGATTGATAGTGATATTCATGGTTGTCCTCAATATTGCGGCGCGATGGTCCGCGCCGGCACGAATGCTACACCATCCACCGCCCCTCGCCGGGTAAAATCACGGCGGCACCGATCATCCCAATAGATCACCACACTACCGAGACCATGAAAAGAAAGTACGCCACCGCGATCATTTTTAGCGTTGCCGCCATCGGCTTCACCTGGGTCAGCCCCTACATCGCCATGTACCGCATCAGCATCGCGGCGAAATCCGTGCGCCTGGAAAACCTGGCGCAGCAGGCCGACCTGCCCGCCGTGCGCGCCAGCGTGGCGCGCCAACTGCGGGCGGCCGGCGAAACGGCCGGCGAAGACGATTTCAAGGAAATGCTCGACACCATCGTTTCGCCGCCCGGCATCACGGTGCTGATCCTGCACCGCAAGCATGGAGCCGATGGCAAGCGCCACGACTTCGGCATGGCTTACCGCTCGTGGAACGAAGTGGTGCTGCGGCGCAGCGGCGCCGGCCCCGCCGCCAGCCAATTTTTGCTGCGCCGGCATGGCATCTGGGATTGGAAATTGACGGATATTACCTTGCCGCAAGAATTACTCTAGCGAAACTTGATCCAAAACAACACTTACTTAAACAGCCATATTGACTTTGGGAAATATTATGTAGAATGCCAACACTTCAGGCGCACCGGGTCGCCAGGCATCCGAGAGATTGCACGATGAAAAGAATGTTGCTTCTCGCTCTAGTGGCACTGGTCGCGCTGGCCGGCGCCTTTTATGGCAGCCCGTATTTCACCATGAACAAGATCCGCACGGCAACCATGGACGAGGATAACCAGGCCTTGGCTGCGCATATCGACCTGGCCCAGCTGCGCGGCAGCCTGGGGCAGCAACTGCATGCCCTGTTCTCGGCGCCGGAAGTGGCCGAAGACATCAGCCCTGACGTCATCGACCCCTTGCTCGATACCATGCTGATGCCCGAAGGCATCATCGCCTTGATGAAGCTCAATGACCGCTATGAAAAACCGATTGCCAAGGTCAGCGACATCAGCGGCCGCCAGCGCAACGCCAAACCCGACTACAAGCTGCGCTACACTTCCTGGGACAGCGTCGTCGTGCAGCGCGCCCACAGCAAGAGCCACATTGGCGAACTGACCCTGACGCGCGACGGCCTGTGGCGCTGGAAACTGGTGTCGGTGGCGCTACCGAAGAATCTGCTGGCCGACGCCTGACGCGCCGGCGCAACCACGCCAGGCCGTCACGGCACAGGCGCGCACCTGCTCTGCACTGCTATCATCGGGTTTTGATTTCCATCGGAGGCAGCATGTCAGACCTGGTACAACACGCACTGGCCCACGCGGGCAAACCGGCCACCACGCCCTGGGTGGTGACCTTGGTCAGCGGCGAAAAACTCACCGGCCCCATTTCCCCGCTCAACGACGGCTGCTACGCGATCGGCCTGGGGCAAATCAAGTACTTTTCCAGCGACAAGGTCGCCTGCCTGAATGTGTCGGGTGCGGGCGCGTTTCCCATTTGAGGGCGCTGAAGTCCGCGCTCAGGCCCTCAAGCGCTCGGAGCCCTACTGCGTGAGTTCGGGCAAGCGCGCCAGCGCCTCTTTCAAAGCGGCAAAACACCGGGCGTCGATGGCCGTGCCCACGGTTTCGGCCATGATCTCGAGCGCTTTCGGGATGGGGATCGGCCCCCGGTAAGGCCGGTCGGCCGTGATGGCGTCGAAAATATCGGCTGTGGTGATGATGCGCGTTTCCAGGCTGATATTGTCGGCCGTCAAGCCCCGCGGATAACCGTTGCCATCGAGCCGTTCGTGATGCGCGGCGGCAACGACCGCCAGTTCGGCAAAGGCATTGATACGCGACAGTATCGTTTCCGTGTAGCGCGCATGCTGCTGCACGGCCAGCCACTCTTCCGCGTCGAGTTTGCCCGCCTTGTCCAGCACGCTATTGCTGACGCCAAGCTTCCCCACGTCATGCAGCAAGGCACCCCGCTTGAGCCAGCGGCGCCGCTCCGCCGTCACGCCCAAGGCTTCGGCGATCATGTCCGTGTACAAAGCCACCCGGGCGCTGTGCCCGCTCGTGTACGGGCTTTTCGAATCGACCACTTGGCCGAACGCGGCGGCGATATCGTCGAGATAATCCTCGTCCACCGGCACGGAACGGTTCGCCGGCTCCAGCGCCGCCACGGCGGCCGTAATGTCCTGCGAGCGCAGCATCGACCAGAAGGCGCCCGATTGCGCCACCCGTTCGAACGCCAGCACCAACTGCGGGTCAAACCAGGTGCCCGCGCGCTGGCGCACCTCGGCCTGAGCGGCGCGCACGCCATCGGCCGTATGAAACACGTCGATGACCTGCGCCAACAAGGCGATGCGTGAAAACAGGGGAATTGCCTGGTCTGCCAGCTTGTCCGGCTTGCCCTGTCCATTGTAGTGTTCGTCGAGGCTGTAGATGCCCTCTGCCACGGACTCCGGAAAGCGCAGCAGGCGCGCGATGTCGGCGCCGCGCTGGCAGCGCGTGGCGATCAGATCCTGCGCAATTTGCGACCCATCGCGCAGAATCGTCATCACGGCGCGGAAGCGTTCAGCCAGCCCCGCCTTCAGGCCCGTGTGCTTGAGGACGAATTTCAGCACTTGCGGCAGGCTGTCGCCCACCGTTTTGAACCCTTGCTTGAAAGACAAATCATCGGTCAGGTATAGCTCGCAGATGCGCGCCGCATTGCTGCTGCAGCCCAGGTCCTTGAGCAGCAGGGTGTAATACAGATTCCACAAGTCTTCATCCGGCATGCCCAGTTCACGCCCTACGTGCATGCCGATCCAGCAGCAGCGGATGCAATGGCCTTCTGGCTGGCCTTCCGTGATGTCCAAAGCCTGGCTCAGGGCTGCGATCAGTTCGGAAAGCTGGATGCCGTCAACGGCTGGCGCGCCTGCAGAAAAAATTAACATGATAGAAATGTAAGTTTCTGATTTACAATAATTTATATTCTACGCGAAGTCTAGCCTGGAGATGCTATACGGCAACATCAATGCCTGCCCAAGCGCCGCGCCGCAGTCGCTAGCAGGCTAGCTTGCCATGCCGTGATGTGGCACTACAACAACATCGTGCGGCAGATCAAAAAAGGGGAAACTGTCGCATTTTCCGCACTGTGCTCCGGCCGCTGGCATGCCATGGCGCCGGTATGTTGACGCTGTCGTAGGGAAAATCATCGGTGGCCTGGCCGTCTTTTGGGTTTGCGCAGGCCTGCCGGCACCCCACTATGCACCCGCCCGATATTGACGACAAATACGATTTTATTCACGTATTCAGTCGAAATAGATATGAATAGTCTTGCCTGGGAAATGGCATGAATAGCAAAACTTTCCGTGCTAGCATGATTTTCGTCTAGCGGACTAGCGCCAGCCTGGACCTTACGAATAACCTTGACCGACAGGAGCCGTTTCATGATCACACCGCATGCCAGCACAATACGCCACACCCTGATTGCCCTGGCAATCGCTGCCGCCTTTCCCCTGCAAGCGATGGCGCAAGACAGCATCCCGGCGCCAACCGCCGACGCGCCTGCCGCTCCGGCAGCACAGGCCGGCCCTGGCCAGCTGGAAACGGTGATCGTGACGGCACAGCGGCGCGCGGAAAACATCAAGGACGTGCCCATGTCCATCGCCACCCTGAAAGGCGACAAGCTCGACACCCTGACGGCCGGCGGCGCCGACATCCGCTTCCTGAACAGCCGCTCGCCCAGCGTCTCGGTCGAGTCGGATTACGGCCGCACCTTTCCCCGCTTCTACATTCGCGGCCTGGGCAACACCGACTTCGACCTGAATGCCTCACAGCCCGTGGGCCTGGTGATGGATGACGTAGTGCAGGAAAACGCAATGCTGAAAGGCTTTCCCGTCTTCGACGTGGACCAGGTCGAGGTACTGCGTGGCCCACAAGGCACGCTGTTCGGCCGCAACTCGCCGGCCGGCGTGATCAAGTTCGATTCCGCCAAGCCCGTCTTCAAGACGGAAGGCTACCTGAGCGGCGGCTTCGGCAAGGATGGCATGAAGAACCTGGAAGGCGCTTTCAACGTGCCCGTCAGCGACACCGTGGCCCTGCGCTTTTCCGGCCAGACACAGCGCCGCGACGATCGCGTGCACAACCCGCGCCCCACCGGCACGCGCGACTTCGAAGGCTATGAAGACAGCGCCGCCCGCCTGCAAGTGCTGGTCAAGCCCACGCGCGACTTCACCGCCCTGTTCAACGTGCACGCGCGCAACCTCGATGGCACGGCGACGCTGTTCCGCGCCAACATCCTGAAACAGGGCACGAATGACCTGGTCGACAATTTCGAGTATGGGTCCTACCCTACCGATGGCATCAACCGCCAGCACCTGAAAACCAAGGGTGGCAGCATGCGCCTGAAATGGGACTTGCCCGGCGTCACCCTGCATTCCATCACCGGCTACGAAAAACTCGATTTCTTCAGCCGCGCCGACGTCGACGGCGGCTATGGCGCCGTGTACGCCCCGCCGATGGGCCCCGGCTTCATCCCCTTCGTCGTGGAAACGGCCGACGTGATCCCCAAGCACAAGCAGATTTCGCAGGAATTTCGCGCCGAGTCGAGCGCCAAGGGTCCGCTGCAATGGATAGGTGGCTTGTTCTACTTCAAGGAAGATATCCAGATCGACAGCATCAGCTTTGACAGTCTGGCGCCCGGCAATCCGCAAAACAGCGCCTACGCCACGCAAAACCAGAGTTCGAAGTCGTACGCGGCCTTCGGCTCGCTGAACTACACGGTCTCGGACGCACTGAAACTGCGCGCCGGCCTGCGCTACACGAGCGACAAGAAGGATTTTTCGGCCAAGCGCGTGGAAGCGACCACGGCCGGCCCTTTCAACCTGAACGACACTTCGCACAACGTCAGCTGGGACTTGAGCGGCACCTATGTGCTGACGCCGGAAACCAATGCCTACGCGCGCATCGCCACCGGTTACCGCGCGCCATCGATGCAGGGCCGCCTGAACGGCCTGGGCGACCGCCCCTCGCAAGCCGGCGCCGAAAAAGTGCTGTCGGTGGAGGCCGGCATCAAGCAAGACCTGTTCGACAAGCGCGCGCGCCTCAGCCTGGCCGTATTTCAGTACCGCGTGAAGGACAAGCAATTGACGGCCGGCAGCGGCGTGGTGAATATGAACCGGCTGCTCAATGCCGAAAAAGCCACCGGCCAGGGCGTGGAGCTGGACTTCCAGGCCAACCTCAGCGACTCGCTCAGCATGACCCTGGGAGGCAGCTATAACCACACCGAGATCCAGGACAAGAAGCTGTACGTGCAAAGCTGCGGCAACGCCCAGAACACCCCGGCCAGCGGCTGCACCGTCACCGACCCTGTCGGCCCGTTCGTGGGCACGGCCTATATCGACGGCAACCCGCTGCCGCGCGCGCCGGAATGGCAAGCCAACGTCACCTTGAAATACAGCATCCCCGTGGCCAACGGCGAATTCTTCGCCTACACCGACTGGGCCTACCGCACCAGCTACAATTTCTTCCTGTACGAAGCCAAGGAATACAAGGCCAAGGAGCTGCTCGAAGGCGGCTTGCGCGTCGGCTACAAATGGGACAAATACGAAATCGCCGCCTACGGTCGCAACATCACCAATCAGATCCAGTCACTGGGTGCCATCGAATTCAACAACCTGACCGGCATCATCAACGAGCCACGCACGTATGGGGTACAGTTCAAGGCGACGTTTTGATGGCGGATAGATAAAATCAGACTGTTCGGCGCAAACCGGAGAATATTTTTCTCCCACGACGGCTAATACCTGGCGGTGGATGCCAGACCCTCGCTCAGGCACAAGATGGCATTTAGGGCATCACCTGTGCTAGAATCTCGCCGCGCTGCCCGGATGGTGAAACTGGTAGACACTGGAGACTTAAAATCTCCCGCCTGTAAGGGCGTGCCGGTTCGATTCCGGCTCCGGGCACCAGCGCACATGCCATTTTCAGAGATAGTACTCACTATTTCTCTCATTACCGCCAGTTCCGCAAAACTGGCATTGTTCCGCAAAAAATCTCCGACGCACTTGTAACTCCCTCTCTGCAACCTTGCTGGATCGTCAGTTTCTTGGGTCAGACTGCCAATTTTTTAACCCCAGCCTGAACTTCCGCAAGGGTTACCCCAACATTGCGCGCTACCATCCATTGCCCCAACAATGCTAGGTCATCAATCATGCGCCAGTTGCTTTCGCTTACCTTGCTGTGTGCTGCGGCAGGCTGCGCAGCAGGCAACCATGGCGACAAAAAAACGCCAGATATCATCGGGATGAACAGCTTCGCCCTCGCCGCCCGCTACGGCACGCCCGCCAACTATCAACACCTCGGCGAATATCTGCAGCTGAACTACGGCAGCGGCGCGGCAGGCTGCCGGATCATCGTGCTGGTCAACCAGACGCAGCGCATGGCAGGCTGTGCGTCGTCAGGCGCTATGTGCGCGAATCGGGTTCGCTAACGTTACTACCTCGTGCCCAGGTCAATACGCGGCATTTCCCCGATGCAGGGCTCGTCATCGAGCAACACACGTAGTTCCGCACGTATAACCTTTGCGTGGTATGGCAGCAGCGCCGCCCGGGGCGCCAAGGCCTCGGTCTTAGCCAATGACCTGTAACGTCGGGTTTGCTTTTTCTCGCGCCTGAATTCGACGTCGGGGAACGCGGTTACATCATGACGGCTCGACAGCAAATCGAAGACATATTGTGGCTGTTAGGCATGCTCGCCGGGCTGGTCGACGATAAATTTAGTGTTCCCTAACGCTTAGAAAAAACACAGCTAGGGATTCGCAACGAACATGGTTGCATACTGGATTTTTCAGAAAACACAACTAGCAGGCATCGAAATCTCAAGCCCGAAAAAGTTACTTTTTGTGAATATTGATAAAGTGAAATTTCTTATAATCGGCTTAGCGTCCTTCATTTTACTAGTTCGATTGATTTGCCTCTGCCGCAAGGCTAACGCTCTGACCGCTTATTTTTTCGATAAGGAATTAACATGCCCAAGTTATACGTAAGGAAATTGCTTTTGATCGTCGCAGGTGTCTTCTTAACACCGCTTGCCACTGCACAGAATCACGCCCAAGGCTCAGTTGCTGAACATCCCAGTTACATCACAAGCGAAATGTATGTAAACGGGAATCTTGTGAGCAAGACTACGAAAAAAGGCGCGACCCTCTACCTATACAGGAGCAACCATCTTGTAGCAGTTGCATATCCCAACGGCCAAGTTGCATCTTACCAATACAACGGAAACAAATTAGATTCTATAAGCTTCACTGACGGCACTGTGCACACGGCGGTCTACGAAGCGGATTCATTGGTTGGAATGGAAAGTTCCACAGGAAAAAAGCTGAAATTATCGGGCACTTTCCCTTCCAAAAATGAGGAAAAAGACCAGAGAAAAAAGGGGGGATCAGTGCCTCCGAAGAACATGCTCACTAATGAAGGCTCACCATCCGATACGACTTCGACCCTGAACGCAAAACTCATCGCTAGCGAAGGATGGGAATCTGGCAGTACGAACGCTTGTCCTCTACAAGAAGTTCCTGAGCCTGGCAGTGATGATAGCATTGTTGTAATATGTGGAAGTGGGGGTGGAGGTGGAGGTGGAGGTGACTGGGGAGGTGACTGGGGAGGGGATCCAACGATAGGCGACACAGGTCCCACTGACCCTGGTGGTGGCTCCTCTATGGAACCACCTGGAGCGGGGCCCGGCGACAGTCCCGCGCGTGCCTCATGTATGGCTGCGGCTTACCGTAGTTGGTTGAACATGGACACATACTGCAGAGGACAGGGGGCAGGCTACTTCACTTGCAATGAGACGAATTGGAGGCTTTATGATAGAGAAATCTCAGATTGCAATAAGATCCCTTAATTGACATTTGGTGGACCGGCGCCGCAATTTATGACGCGGTGTGAGATAGCCCGCTGATTCAAATCGCCACACATGTTTAGAAAAAGAGCGATGGCGCCAGGTTCCGAAAAATGACGCTAACTAAGTATCAGGCTCTGTCCGTGAATGACGGGGAACGATCTCGGTGTTTGTCTACTAGCTAGGTTTGGAGACGGTATTTTTTTGAAAGTGTGCTTAGAACATGGACCCATTACAATTTGAGAAAGTCGGGACATTGATTTATGGAATGCAGCGATTGGACTCGTCCTTAACATCAATTTCGCAATGGTTCGCGCCTACAGTGGTCGTTCCGGATGGCGCGTCGCCGGACGAAAAACTATCACGGCGTCTTACGGCGGCAACTTCATTTTTTGCGGCACGGCTGGCGCATGACGACGTTGGCGATGAGTATGCACTTGTTCTCATCGAAGTTTGCCAGTTGGAGCACTTGTGCGCAAATCTACTGAGTTCAAATGGAACAGCAGAGTTAAACCAATACTTGAGCAGACTGCGTCAGGCGCATAGTTCACTCGCCGACGTGATTGAAAAAATTGGTTACCCCGACATTCCCCCAAATTTTCTAAGAGAACACGGAATTCCCAGTTGATTTCAGAGGACTGTCTCTAAAACCAAGTGCAGCACTTTTTCCGTAATAGTGAGGCCATGCGTTGCAGAAGGACGGCTTGCTGGCCACAGTCTCAGTGCGGGCATTGTAGGTCTGGCGGGCCAGCTTGTTATCTGCCCAGTGAGGCAACATGCCTTCCATGTCTGCCACCGCACGTCCGATCTTTCCGCGGTTCCGCCGCGCGGGGTTCTTCTATGCCGTTATTGCGGCTGACCGGATGTCACCATTTTCATTGATTAAAGCAATATTGTGCTGCAATGTTAGCAACATGGGTGGGCGAGCCGAGTGCGGCGCCCTATGTTTCGTATGGAGATTCGCATGAGACTTTCATTTCCAATTGCTGTCATAGCTTTGTTTTTTTCGCCGTTATCTAATGCGTATGATCAAAATTATGCTGTAACGCCTGTCTACAACGGCTCCTGCGCGAATGACAATCCTCTTTTGGATAAGCATTTTACTTATTGGAATAGCGGAAACCATGGTTCCGACCCGACAGAATGCAAGTATGCGGTGGACCAGCTAATTATGCACCAAGAAATGGCATACTACATAAGTCGGCCTCAGCGTTGTCAGCATGACGGGATGACTTATATGCCTACTACAGGGACGGGCTATACGGGAATGCTTTATGAAATCGATTCCGATGGCAAATTAAAACAACGAATGAATGATGCCGTTGGTATGCTCCGCAAAATTTCCTACACACCAAGTGAGCAGCAGAAAAAGGAATTAGACCGCCAGTCAAATAGGGTTGGATAAAGCTAGCCCACATATTGAAGACGTTTTGCTTGCGCACAAGCCATGTCGAACTGGGTTGCGCGCCTTCCAGCGGTAAATTGACGCACCGCTGCGTTCTCGATGTCGTCCTGGCTCAAGCTATACCCAGCGGGCCGCGCGCTGCAGGTCCGTCAGGGTATGCGGCGGCGTGTCCTGCAGCAACTTGAATACCTCGCGGCTCGACAGCGCCCATTTGAACTGGCGCACGAACTCTTCCAGGTGGCACTTCACGACGCGATACAGGTTGATCAGCTCGCCGTTGACGTCATTCAGCACCTCAACCTCGGCGGGGGGTCGCATAAAATAAAGCGAGGCGCCGCCGGCGAAGACCTCGACGTAGCAGGTGTGTGGCGGAAATTGCGGGATGATGCGGTCGGCCAAGCGTCGCTTGCCGCCGATCCAGGGGATGATGGGTAATGCCAAAATGTGTACCTCCTAGTGGTAAAGTCGAATTCCTCCCATGAGGCAATCCAAGCCTACTCACCAGGCTCCACCGGCTGATTGCCGCTGTTAGCGCAGCGACAATCAGCGCTCTGCTTTTTCATCTGGCAGAATGCACCCCGCAATTACTGCCTCCAGTTCCACTTCATACTTCCGGCCGAGCGGCCAGTCCCGTGCCAGCGCCAGGACGATCTCGCCATCCGTTGCCGCTGGCGTCAGCTGGTCGAACTCATAGGCCGGCCGCTGCGGCACCACCTTTACACATGGTGTAAAGACGGGAACTTCGACCCGCTGCGGCGCCAATGGCGCGCTGCCGCAGCCGGTAAGCAGCAATACAAGCATCCATCTCATCGCACGCCCTCCAGCAGCAGCCTGACGGCCGGCATAGCTTCGTCGCAGGTATTGGCGCGCGCGCCCGCGATCTGCGCCAGGGCGACGTCATACTTCCTGCCCTTGGCAGCGGCGGACGCCTGCGCCGCCGCGCCGCGCTCCTGTGCCGCCAGGGTTGCCTTGGCCATGCCATCGATGGCGCGGTTTTGCTCGGCAATGGAGCTGCGCAGCTGCGTGCTGACGCCCTGCTCCTGCACCAGCGAAGCGCGCGCGGCATCACGATCACCAGCGGCCAGCCACCAGCCCGTGCTGGTGGAGCTGGCCACCACCACCAGCACGGCAGCCAGCAGGAT